>NZ_JAERJY010000280.1:0-1101 GCF_018257375.1 Providencia sp. JGM181
ATTTGCGGTTGGTGATGATTGGCAGGCAATCTATCGCTTTAGTGGCGCTGAATTGGATTTGACGACGTCATTTAAAATGCGATTATAGAAGTGAAAAGTGAGCTGTATCACAAATTTATCAATAAAATGCTTTTCACTATATAATATTGATTTTTAAATTAAATTTCCTTTGAACCTTTAGGGGGTTATCAGGTAAAGTCTCTGCCTCCAAGGGGTGTCTCCTTTCGAATCTTGGTTCTTTAAGTGATAAAACTTTGCTATTTAGGTTAACAACGATTAGGTTCGTTAGGTTGACGCTAGGTCAAATTTACATGCAAAATTACTCTCATAAGAAATTCGCCAAAGTGTTTTAGACAGGTTAGAATGCTTCGGACAAAGGGAAATAAATTTTCTTACATTACATTCCCAGAAGGATCCACCTTACAAAGGGAAAGTAAGAAAATGAGATAAGGCAATTACGCTTATCTCGATATGCAACATAGCAGACAATCATTAATGCTATGGGCATGGTATGTATGTAACCGGATTTATCTTGTTACTTTTTATTTTTATAATTACACACAGGGCTTTACCATTATGTCTGCTTCTATTGTAAAGAAACGGCCGTTGAGTCGTTATATTAAAGATTTTAAACACAGCCAAACTCATTGTGCACACTGTAATAAAACTCTTGATCGTATCTCCCTCGTTTTCAACGATGGTATCTTGAATAAAGAAGCTATCGCTGACATGACCGATTTGGTTGATGAAGCGGCTTGGGGCGAACTTCAAGGGCAATTTACAGCACTTTGTCGTTTTTGTAGTGAAATTTTCTGTAATAGCAATACAGACTATTTCGATATTATGTCTTTTAAACAGTATTTGTTCTTACAGACAGAAATGAGTCATAGCACCGTCCGCGAGTACGTTGTTCGTCTGCGCCGCTTAGATGAACTGCTGTCATCCTCTAACTTTTCAATGAAAGATTTTACCGCAAGTAGAGTTCAAGAACAGTTGAGCGATAAAATGACTGATTCAGCATTTAGCAACTACAATATTGCACTACGTAAATATGAGCAGTATTTAAGCTGGCAGTCAGAAAAAAACTAATAATATTTTAAG
>NZ_JAERJY010000281.1:0-1083 GCF_018257375.1 Providencia sp. JGM181
ATATGTATGTGATAAGACGGAATTTCACTAATAAATTATCAATCATTTATTGCATCAGAGAGTTAGATTCATTTTCGTTAAAAGATAATGAATGTGTTTCGTATTACATCATGGATTGGGCTGGATAATAAAAATGAAAAAAAGCATCTTGAAAGCTGTTGTTTATACATCAGCAATTATTCTTTCTTCTATTGCTGTATACCAGGTTAATGAGTCAGATGACATTATTTGTCGATCCTCATTTAGGACTATTTCTATTGAAAACAATGTAAAACTCTCTTTGAGTATTTCTTACACCTTAGGCGATCATGAAGGGTGGGTGAATTTAAAGGGCAAGTTTAGCCAAAATGGTATTGAGAGTGAGGTAGCAAGAAAGGTTTATATCGATATTATAAAGATTGGCGATAGTCTTAAAATTAAATCTAAGAAAAATATTTTATTGAATTCGGATAATACGGACTCTTCGGAGTTAGAAAAATATTTGTCTCAGTCTTATTTGGACCCCAACCTAGATATGGATATCTTTCTCTATCCTCAGAAAAGTGGTGGGTATGTCTTTTTCACCAATGATATGTATGCTTTTTATTGCAAATGATTAAATATGAGCGTGATAGATAATCTACCCAATAAAAAGATTATCTATCACTACCTCTTTAATCTTGTGTATGTAGTCGTTTAACGATCATGACAAGGTCGTTGAGGAAAGTCTCAATATCCATGTCAAGTTTGCTAATAATTAAAAATAATCTCGGTAATGTGATATTGCTGATCCCTACCTCATACCGTGAAAACTGTTGCTGACTGACACCGACACGGCTAGCGATTTGGCTTCCAGTCAAACCCAGTTCTTTTCTTTTTTTTCTTATATAGTGCCCGATTAAATTGTTTATTTGAGCTTCATTCTCTCCGGCAAAGTAAAAGCTAATATCTTGAATGGGTAATTTATAGGCTTGCGTGCTTTCAAAGGAAAGGTGTTCACTCATCATATGTCCTCTTGCGTGATGGAATCATAATTGTTGTATTTCCACCGAGGGGTGTAAACCAAATTAAAAATCAAATAGTTTTTAGTCTTTTAATCTGTCT
>NZ_JAERJY010000282.1:0-1048 GCF_018257375.1 Providencia sp. JGM181
CAATAATTCAATATCTACGCAAACCTTACGTAGATTAATTAACCCTACACGCAGCAATGCCCTATTTCATAGGAAATCATTATGAATAAAGTTTATAAAACTATTTGGAACGACGCGATAAAGTCGTGGGTTGCCGTACCTGAAATAACGCAATCCGGATCTAAATTAAAAAACTCAACAGACAATAAGATTAATCCAAAAAACAAAGATAATAGTAAAAAAGAGAATATTTTAAGAATATTCAATATAAAAAACATTGTAATTATTTTATCCGGTTTATTTCCATTCATCGCTAATGCGGTGGTTAGTGATAAATTAACAGTAAGAGTCGATGACGACGAAAACATGGTCGCCGTTTATAACATCGATATCTATAAAAAATATTTCCCTCATGCTAAATGGAATCCAAATAACTTATCTAACCTTTATTTGTCTGAAACCATTGTTGTGGGCAAAGATTCATCTATCGCGAACTCATCAACGGACTCAAGAACCACAGCCACAGGCGGAACCGTGGTTTTCGGTCCAAATTCAGTCGCTTATGGTTTTGGTAACACTGCATTTGGTGCCGGAACTTATGTCAGCTCCGGGGGTACTGCGGTAGGGGTTGCTACCATCGCAAATAACTTAAGTACCAGCGTTGGGCGCAGTGCAGTTGCTGAAAATAATGGTGTCGCGATTGGTCGAGCTGCATTAGCATCCGATACCGCAGACGGAGGGGTCGCTATCGGTGTTTCCAGTAAAGCTACCGCCAGTAATGCCGTCGCGATTGGTCGTTCTTCCGTAGCTTCAAATGTTAATGAAGTCTCCTTTGGTAACGATACAATAAAGCGTAAGCTCACCAATATTGATGCGGGTAGCGCAGATAATGACGCCGTTAACTTTAAACAGCTATCCACCACCAATACTAATGTCGCTAAAAACACTCAAGACTTAATTGATACGAATAATGCATTAAATACTGCAAAAACAGATTTAACTAAGCAGATCAGTGATAATAAAACTGATACTAACAACCAAATAACCACCGTAAATAATAAAATAACCC
>NZ_JAERJY010000283.1:0-1000 GCF_018257375.1 Providencia sp. JGM181
TCTCTATTTCAATTTTGTTTCTTTTCTCTATTTCTGTTTTTCTTTTTTTTCTCCTGAATTGAAAGGAAATATTAATTAAATATACTACCATTAAAGATATGGTGATCTCGAAATAATATAGCCTAAAGAAATTGCTTATTGGGTTGTCAGAACCTTTGTAAATCAAAATACCTGAGATAGTCAGTAATGTAATGGTTGTTGCATTCAATAAAACCTTTGAGGTATTGTCCGTTCTCCATATAGATAAGTAATAGACTATAAATGAAGTAAGAAAAACACCTAGATTAATAATATCAACTTCTTTCGAATACATACTTAACACGATCAAAAAAAGTAGTGATAAAGATATCATTGTATCTATCACACAACTAAATGTTATGAATGATTCATCTTTATTTTCAGACATATGTGACCCTGCATTTTATTAAAAGTAAGGGTTATTATAATAAATATAAGGCTAGTTTCATTAAAAAATTTTAATTCACCTTCTTAAACTCAATAACCCATACCCAAGGGTTAACATTCCAGCTTTCTTCTCCGTATATATCCATCCATACTTGAGCGAACCATGAACGTGAAAAATCAGGTAGGCAAAGCTCACGCGATACAACATCAATCGATGGATGGCTTGGTGGCGCGCCTTCTTTCATAGCGTCTTGCTGCGATATCTCCTGAGCTTTCTGAATCCAAACATCAGTAATTTCAATTTTCCCTTTAATATTACCGTCTTTGTCCGCAACGTTAATGATGTCGCCAACCTCACCATACGGGCAATCAACATCAATAAAGCCATGCCGCCATGCTACACATACCTGCTCTGACAGTGAGTAACCTTCTTGCCATGCACCAAGTTTGCGTAACTCATCCTCGGTTACCTTTGGTTGTGGATCAATCGGTCTACGTGCCTGCGTTTTTGTGCCATCCATGACGGCCGCTAACATGGCATCATTAAACTTAATTCCGTCTTTCATATTTACCTCATAAAGTAAGTGTTTTTACC
>NZ_JAERJY010000284.1:0-988 GCF_018257375.1 Providencia sp. JGM181
GCTTTCATTATAAATTACTTCTTTATCAGTTAAATAATTATTACAGACGCGAGTAAACTGTTGTATAGCATGATCGTTCTCCCTTTGTTGCTCGTATACCTTAAGTAAATTACTCACAAAATAAACAAGTGGATCATGTCCTTTCAATATTTCACCACTTTTTACTAAAGAAAGTATCTGTTCTTTATGTTCTGGTGAGATATTCACTCCAATTCGCTCTAATACTATTTCTACTGCCTTTGGTCTTGAGATTGAATCTAACATTTCTTGTGTTACTACAAATCCATTTACAAGCTGGGTTAACATTTGACCATTAATTTTTGAAAACCATTCAACTGAAGAGCTCAATATTTCAGATGTAATGGAATCAATACTTAAACTAACATCACGCATCCCAAAATTTATTGGAGAAATTTTTGGTAATGTAATATCTCTTCTATCATTAAAAGTACGAATATCTTCTTCTACACGACGATAAGTTGGTAAGTATAACGCTTTGAAGGGAAATTTACTTTTAACTTTATCTAATTTTTGTTGCGTTGTTGAATTAACCCTTCGACCGGCCCTTCCTTTTCTTACTTCTGTTAGATAATCTTTTAAAATTGAAGATGGAAGGTCCATTGACATCAATGCATGCCTAAACAAAGGGGATCTATCCATCGCATGAGATGGATATTTACGAACATCATCAATAAGTTGAAGTATAAAATCCTCACCTAACTTGCTTTCTAAGTGTTCAAAAAAGTGATTTCCTTTTATGAATTCTAAGTCTGCATCAAAATCTGTCTTTTTGAATGATATCTCATCTCCATCACTAAAAACTAAACCAATTGTATCAAACTCAACTTTACGTAATTTTGAGATGTCACCAGACACAAGTGCATAAAAAGAATTTAATATTGTTGTCTTTCCATACCCATTTTCTGCTACTAAAACTTTGTATTCAGAATTAAATATGATCTCTACATCACGTTCTTTGTATAATTTT
>NZ_JAERJY010000285.1:0-961 GCF_018257375.1 Providencia sp. JGM181
CTATTGATGTGTTAATAATGATTTATTTTTAAGCTGTGAATTATTGTTATTCATTTAATTGATTTATATTGTTAATCTTAATGATAATGGCCAAATAGATGTTTTTTATCTGATTTCTACTCTATAACTGGATGATTTTTAATAAAAGCATTACTTCTTGTGAAAGAAATAATGCTTTCAACATGGATGAAATTATTAATGAATAAACTTGAAAGTAACAATAAATTCCTTGAATTACTACGGAAGGAAAAATATGAACTGGAACATGAATTTAATGTGCTGAGATATAATAACGGTAAATTAGAAGAACGTTTGGATTCTGAATTTCTTAATAAGGATAGGGATGATTTTGCTAGTGATTTAGAATATTATGAATTTAGAATTGAGCAAAGTAAGGTTTTTGATGAGTATTATGAGAATAATGCCAGGATAAAAGAAAAAGAAGCTAAAATAAAGGATAACAGTGAATTAATTTATAAAGTTGAGCATGATGATAGATCTATAAGGATAGTTAAGCAAAGCATTGTAACGAACGGTGAAGACAAGCTTATTTCAGATGGCAAATTGAATTTTGGTAAACTCTCATCTGATCCATACAATATTGATGCAACATCAAATCGTATAGTTGAAAACAGTGCTAGCATGAAGATGGAAGTCAGCGTTTCAGATCATGTTAAAAGTGCAGATACCATAAACTCTTATTATCAAGTCATATTCGGTGTCCCTGTTTATACAACAGGCTTTTAGCATTAAATGATTATTTTAGGTCAGGAGGTTATTGGTTTTAACTTACTGGTTTAATTGATTGACAAAACTCCATTATTGGTTAACGGCTAAATAGATGTTTTGTTATCTGGTTTTTGCTTTTTAATAAAAGCATGACTTCTTATAAAGAACGTCATGCTTTCAATATGGATAAAATTATAAATGAAAGCACGTAAGAAGAAGTATGAAGATCTAG
>NZ_JAERJY010000286.1:0-908 GCF_018257375.1 Providencia sp. JGM181
TTAAATAAAATATAAATGATTTAACATTGAGTTTTCTGCTTATTATATTCTTTATTCTCTAAAAACGAAAAATCCGGGAATAAATTCCCGGATTTCTTTACTGCTTTCTAATCCATTAGCGAGCAAGAATAAACTTGCCGAAGTCCTTAAGAAATTAGAAGCGGTAACCCACACCAAACATAAATACAAATGGGTCTAAACGAGTATCAACTTTAACGCGGTCTTCACCTGCTTTGAATTTAACGTCAGTATCGATATTCATCCACCAAACAGAGGCGTTTAACATCCAGTTTTCATCAAGCATGTAGTCCATACCTGCTTGCGCTGCAAAGCCCCAAGAGCTTGACAGGTCTAGGTCAGACAGGCCTGCTTCTTTACCAGTACTATTAAATTTCTCATCAAAGAAGAACGTATAGTTCAGACCTGCACCTAAATAAGGACGCAGTTTATCTTCTTTGCCACCGAAGTAATATTGAGCCATCAGAGTTGGTGGTAAGTGTTTAACTGTTGCGATATTTCCTGTTGGGCCAGTACCAACTTTATGCTCAAAAGGAGTCGCTGCTAATAATTCCACACCAATATTATCGGTGATCATATAACCGAAAGTTAAACCTAATTGGGTATTATTATTTGCATCAAAATGACCTAAATTCGCATTGCCCAGTTTAACATCGTCCCCGCCAACATTTGGTCTTACAGTAGCTGTACCTGCACGGAATAAAAAGTCGCCAGCTTCATGAGCAAATGAAGCCGCTGGAGCTAAAGTTGCAGCAGCCAATACAAGCGCAGTGAGTTTTTTCATTGTCAATCCCATTCCTATGTTTATTATTTAGCAAAAATATAGCCTATTCTTAAATTTAATATTCAAATCAAGATCACATCTTTTGCTAATTTATATATTTCTTAAT
>NZ_JAERJY010000287.1:0-881 GCF_018257375.1 Providencia sp. JGM181
ATGTTGTTCTCTTTAAAAAATCAATAAGTTTTGAAAAGCTTTCACTAAATGAGCTAACTTCAGCTACTTCAATCTCAATATTATCTGAGTCCCAATAACCCAATAACCATTTTTTACCATCGGTAGCTACCAATTTGGTAAGAGGATTAACATTGTTTGGATACTGCGCATTGATTTCAGTTGCGTAGAGCCTTGCTTCGCTAAATGCTTCCAAAAGATCTTCATTTGGTTTTTTGACTTCAATGACAACAACAGGCAACCCATTGATTCCAATGACATAATCAGGATAGTGATTTTTTTTATTAGCTCTTTTTTTTATCAGCATACCTCTTACATTATGTTTAGTAAGTATATCTTCTGTTTTTAAGCCTAGCCCATTAGGTGGGGCTTTAGTCAAAAGAGTATATACATCATGCTGTTCTACATCACTTTCCGTCACAATACTTGTATCTATTAACAAATTTTTGTCGGTCATTAGATTAGCTCCAAAGCAAATAGCGCACATATGTGCGCTATTCTAGCTATTTCACTAATAAATACACCTGATTATTTATACATACTATATGTAGTGTCATCATTACGCCGTTACATACTACATATATTTATTAAGTATATTATATCATTTTTCATAATCCAAAGTGATTAATTAACAGTTACTTAGAGTTATTTGGTTTAAGGACAGGGAAATAATTTTAAAAAATAAAAGTATGGAGAAAATAAAGTAAAAAAAAACATTAGTCAACCTTTTTCTGCAATTAAATTAATAACCTCGACACACCTCTCAATTGAGTAAAACATCATAACCCATTGATAATAAACTGAATATTGAGCTGGTTAACCCAATGAGCTTGCAACTTTTTGGGGTTGATGAAACTAAAATC
>NZ_JAERJY010000288.1:0-880 GCF_018257375.1 Providencia sp. JGM181
TCTCTAGTGAGCGTCGATTTGCAGCTACTGACTTGATATTTGCATTAGAAGATAAAGAAAAAAATCAAAAAAAAATAGATAAGTTGAGAGATGAAAATAAAATAAAAGTAAATGAGTGGAATATTAGTTTGACTGTTTTAAACATGAAAATGTTTAATTTAGACTTATATAATGAGTCAAAACTCATGGAAAACACGGTTCATTATGAATTTAGGTGTGCTCATAATCATATAAGAAATTACATCGAAAATAATAAGTTATCCAGCCTGGAGGAAGCAAAAAAACACTTGGATTATGCGTATGCAGCAACAAGAAGAATAAGCAACGAATTAGCGAGTATTTCAAAGGAAAGGTGGGATACTATAACCAGTGATAACACAGAACCTCTATCAATTTATAATATCCACAAAGCGTCGAATTGGACATTAATAAGAGCGCTTTTTCAAAGTTCGAAAAATGGCTTGAGCGTACCGAGATCTTGATTCGTTGCTTTTTTCCCAACCATCTGATGGAAAAAGAGGCCTTGGTCGAAGCAGCATGGAAGCAATGAATGCCATCTCATTGTTATCTAAATGATGTAAATCTTTATTAAAATGTTTTATCGCTGCAGATTTTGCTCCATATAATCGACTTCCAAAAAAAGCATTACTGGCATAGCATTCTATGATTTGATTTTTTGTAAACTTATAATTTATTAAAAATGCTAAGATAGACTCATACAATTTTCTAAATATAGTCCTATCCTTAAATCCTGTAATTGTTCGAACTAGTTGCATATCAATAGTGCTAGCTCCACCATGCTTTTTTCTTAGACGCTTGGATATATAACAGTTCCAATGCAATCGTTGCTGCGGCTAATGCCGTAATTTCTGATTGCTGT
>NZ_JAERJY010000289.1:0-844 GCF_018257375.1 Providencia sp. JGM181
CGGGGTTATTATACATATATATATTGATACAGTTCTCTTATGTAATGAAAGTTTAATCCAATAGTATAAGTATATTTTCAATAGGAAAGCAATACGGAAAATTGAACAATAAAGAAATGCCCCAGATATCGAGGCTAAATGAGAATAACTACTTATGAATAAGCGTCACTATACGTTAATCGTGAATGGGGGCAACCTTAAAAAGGTAGTAATCTCAATAAGATATTACAAAACGGAGCCTCGAGAAATGGCGATTTTTTTGCAAAAAAGTAATCCGGAAAATTAAACAACAACAAACATAGAAATAAAGTAATTTTTAATTGAAAAGTGCCATGTTGATTCCGTAAATAAGTGAATAAGACTGTTCCTAAAAAATAAAAAACTCCCCTTCAGTTAAAGGGGAGTTTTTAAGATTAACTCATAATTATTGTAGGGCTAGTCATCCTTGACCAGCGAGAAAATAGTATCACTATTTATTTTCTAATCCAAATGGGATTATCACTCAACTTAGTAAGTTTGTATTAACATAGTAGAAAATTAAGCCATTATATGAATTTGTACACGAAGAAGAACAACAGCTTTATACAATTGAATTGACATTATTAGTGAAGGTGACGAAATTATATATGTAGGCTTGATCGCTCATTCAAGCTCTGAATAACATGGCGTTCTACAACTAGAATAAAAAGCGAGAGGGCTTCATTTAGAGCCCTCTGCATAGCATGAGTTATTTTTTTGTATAAATAATTTTCTGTGTTTCATTAGAGCAGTTACCTACAACAGTACCTTGTTGTGAGGCTGCTTCTTCATTTGAAACGACGGTAATGGTAAAGCTCTCTTCAGG
>NZ_JAERJY010000028.1:0-29824 GCF_018257375.1 Providencia sp. JGM181
ACAAAATGGGTAATATATTTATCTCTCTGATTTCAACGGTAAAAAAAGACTTTTTTTAACCTTTATTGCTTACCATACTTGTATCTTTTGGAGTTCGTTGTAGACTTTAGCCTGTTAAGCTCATGACATTATTTTTTTACTTTTCGTAAATTTTTGTGGATAATGTCAGCTGAACCTAGCAATTAAATTGAACCAATGGCAAATAATAAGGCTCACGAAGCCAAGCCAATATTGGATGATAACGAGGCGTAAAAATGAAAAAGACAGCTATCGCGGTAGCAGTAGCAGTGGCAGCATTTGCAACTGTTGCACAAGCAGCTCCAAAAGATAACACTTGGTACACTGGTGGTAAATTAGGTTGGTCTCACTACGAGCACGCTAAATTTACTGATGAAGACGGTGACACCGTTGGTACTGGCAAAAAAACTCGTGACCAATTAGGTGCGGGTCTGTACGCAGGTTACCAATACAACCAGTACATGGGCTTCGAAATGGGCTACGACTGGTTTGGTAAAATGAAGTACAAAGGTGAAAACCCAGGTAGCGTTTCTTCAATGGGTGTTTCTCTGACTACCAAACTGAGCTATCCAATCATGGAAGACTTAGACGTTTATACTCGTCTGGGTGGTATGGTTTACCGTACAGAAGCTAAAGTTAACGCTCTTGGTAAAGAAACTGACACTGGCGTTTCTCCAGTTTACGCACTGGGTCTTGAGTATGCTATCACTCCAGAATTAGCGACTCGTTTAGACTACCAGTGGGTTAGCCGCATGGGCGACAAAGACAACATCGGTGTTAGCCCAGATAACGGCATGCTGAGCGTTGGTCTTGCATACCGTTTCGGTCAAGAAGCAGCTCCAGTTGTTGCTCCAGCAGTAGTTGCTGAGCCAGCAGCTCCAGTTGTTGAAAACAAACGCTTCACTCTGCGTTCAGACGTTCTGTTTAACTTCAACAAAGCGACTCTGAAACCAGAAGGTCAGCAAGCACTGAACGAACTGTACAACGAACTGAGCAACATCGACCCAACTCAAGGTCGCGTGCTGGTAGTTGGTTTCACAGACCGTATCGGTTCACAAAACTACAACCTGCCACTGTCACAAAAACGTGCTCAGTCAGTAGTAGACTACTTAGTATCTAAAGGCGTTCCAGCAAGCGCAATCGCTGCTGAAGGTCGTGGTAAAGAAGATCCAGTAACTGGTAACAAATGTGACGCAGTTAAAGGCCGTGCAGCTCTGATCGAGTGCTTAGCGCCAGACCGTCGCGTTGAAATCGAAATCCAAGGTACAACTGAAGTTGTAACTCAACCAGGCGCTTAATTTATAGCCCTAGTTTGAATTTCGAACTAAATATAAAAAGCCCCAATTTTTTGGGGCTTTTTTTTCATCCTTAGAAATAAAGATCGTTACAGTAATCCATTTGTTCAACTGCAAATCGTTACTCTTTCTCCGACTTACCTAAGATCGCTTGAAGATCATGCTTCAATAAACTCATTTGGCTCTCATACTTATCTTTATGTTCCGCATCTTCAATTAGCTGAATAATCGTCTCTGATAAGGTTTTATTCCGTTTTACTGCCAAATTAGATAGTCGTTGCCAAACCGAATAATTTAAATCAATCGACTTTTTTCGAGTATGTGGATGTTCAGCATTAAAGTGACGTTTACGACGCGCACGAATACTCTGTTTCATACGGTTATCTAATTGAGGGGACATGTGATTTGCAATCCACTTCAATACATCCACAGGCGTATTTTCCAGCTTTAACAACAGCTCAATTGCCTCTTGCTCCGCACTTCTTTCTATATATCGGGTAATAGGCTCCCCGCTTCTCGCTTTATTGACTAGATATTCCCATTTCCAGCCACATTCAAGATTTTCAAGTTGCTGATATTTCATATTTTTTCCCGAAGAAAATCGTACCTATCATTATATTAGCAATAATATAAGAAAAATGCTCAAGGTGGATTTCATTTAATCGATTATCCATTGATTAACACAAAGAAAATAACAGTAAATAAAAAAATAGTGTACAATTCGCATCCACACGTTAACAAACCACTAAAATCGCATGTCCACTTTTGAACACATACTTCTTATCTATGGGATTGGAGGAGTATGTTCAGCGTTATTCGCCCTGCTAGTAACCAAAGATCCTAGTTTTTGCATGAGATTATTGAGCGCGCTTCTGATTGGCTTTACATGGCCACTGAGTTTACCCGTCGCACTCATGTTTTCTTTATTCTAACTCGATATTTCGACAAATATTGCTGCAAGATTAGCGTTCAAAGGCTAATATAACAATCTTAAGCCGAAAATATTTTAAGGTAATAAATTAGCCTGAAATTGTATATAAAACAGACGGCATAGAAATAAACTCAGGCATATGCGCCCTGCTGATTGGCAGGCATTTATTGATAACCATACTAATAGCAGATAATTATAGTGATCAGTCAAGAATTAACATGGCAAGGCCTAACTCCTAACTTATCGTCTTTTCAGACAAAATTTGTCTCTTCAGCGACGTTGACTCCAGCAACATTGGCTGATATTCAACCAAGATTATTCGATGGGATGCAGCATTTCATTCGTGAATATGCTCAAACGCGCTTTATGTTCATCAAGTCTGACGAAAGTGAAGAGTATCTCAAACTATTTACTGACACTATCACCCCGCTATTGGATAAAACCCAAGCTATCAATGGGGACTATCAGTTATCTGAAGATAAACAACGATATCAATGGCAAAACGATGTTACTGGTCGTTTTTCCTCACAAGAAAAAATTGCTTATCGACACTGGATTGAACCGGAACAACTGTTCGGCTATATCACACCAAATCAAAATCTAGTCCCAGGTTTGCTACACCAAATTAACGGTGGAGTCCTCGTTATTTCTGCTACCTCGTTGGTTACTCAGCCATTAATGTGGACTCGGCTAAAAAATATGGTGACTCGCCGTCAATTAGAGTGGCTGCCACATAGTGAAAATCAAACCTTACCGATTGAAATTGAACCACAACCACTTGAACTCAAAGTGATTGTGGTTGGTGATAGACTCATACTAGAAGAGTTCGAATTTGCAGCGCCTGAGCTATTTGATTGTTCAATATATGCAGAATATGAGCCTCTCATGTTTTTCGAAGACGAAGAACAATTAAGCTTATGGATGAATTTTATTAAATTCATTATCAACAGCAACCAGCTACCTGAAATTGCAGCTGACGGCTGGCCTCAGTTTATTTTGCAAGCGACACGTTGTTGCGAAGATAAGTACAATTTACCGCTCGATATTAACTGGCTAACTCGAAGCTTAATCAATGCGGCTCAATACGCTAACGAAGGTCATTTAACGGCTGAATCATTCTCTCAAGCCGAAGAAAATCGTTTATGGCGTCATTCTTTCCTTGTTGAACGCAATCAAGACGACATCCTGCAAGAGCAAGTTTTGATTAAAACTGAAGGAGAAGTTGTTGGGCAAATTAACGGGCTATCTGTCTTACAGTATCCGGGATACCCTGACGCAATTGGTGAACCATCACGGATCACCTGCGTGGCACATCTAGGCGATGGTGAGTTTACCGACGTCGAGCGCAAAGCAGAATTAGGTGGCAATATTCATGCAAAAGGCATGATGATTATGCAGGCCTACTTAAACTACGAATTAAAATTAGAGCAACCTCAGCCTTTCTCTGCCTCCATTGTATTTGAACAATCTTACGGTGAAGTTGACGGTGATAGCGCTTCATTAGCTGAACTGTGTGCCTTAATTAGCGCATTATCATTACAGCCTATCGACCAACAAATTGCCGTCACTGGCGCGGTTGACCAATTTGGCTATGTTCAGCCTATCGGTGGTGTTAACGAAAAGATTGAAGGATTTTTTGATATCTGCGACAAGCGCGAGCTGACAGGTAATCAAGGTGTCATCATCCCAATGTCTAATGTCCGCCACCTATGTTTAAAAGAAGAAGTGATTAAAGCCGTCAAAGAGGAAAAATTCCATATTTGGCCGGTAGAACACGTTGCTCAAGCAATTTCTCTATTAACGAAACAACCTTACTTTGAACAACAAGTAGAAGGTGATAACGTACACTTGTTAGCTTTAATTCAAGAACGCATAAACCAAGCAAATTCACCGGATAAGTCTAGATTACCTTGGTTTTTAAAGTGGATGGGCTAAGTAAAGATTGAGTAAATATTAGCTGATCGGAGTTGTTCAGCGTACAAGTGTAAGCTATTCTGTTGGCCTACACATAATAAAGGCTATCTGAAGATCATGGTTGATAAACGCGAATCCTATACAAAAGAAGATTTAGAGGCTTCTGGAAGAGGCGAATTATTTGGGGAAAATGGTCCTCCATTGCCATCAGGTAATATGTTGATGATGGATCGCATCATCAAAATGACCGAAGATGGTGGTACATTTGATAAAGGCTACGTTGAAGCTGAACTGGATATCAATCCAGATTTATGGTTCTTTGGTTGCCACTTCACGAATGACCCTGTTATGCCAGGTTGCTTAGGTCTTGATGCTATGTGGCAACTGGTTGGTTTTTACCTCGGCTGGTTAGGCGGTGAAGGTAAAGGTCGTGCGTTAGGTGTTGGTGAAGTGAAATTCACTGGACAAGTATTACCGACCGCAAAAAAAGTCACTTACCGTATTAACTTTAAACGCGTGATTAACCGCAAGTTAATTATGGGATTAGCTGATGGTGAAGTGCTGGTAGACGGCAAACTGATTTATGCTGCAACAGACCTGAAAGTCGGCTTATTTAAGGATACAAGCGCGTTCTAATCGTAGCTTGCCTTAAATGCAAACCTCCGCAAATGCGGAGGTTTATAATTTCAGGGGGATGGTATTAAATTATGCGTCTAATTAATTTCCGCAAAATAATTTAATGATCCTCGTTAAATGACCAATTAAACGGCTACTGCCGCTCTGTCCTCCATCGCTTTTCGCCAACCACCTAGCCAATGCGAACGGGCATCTACTGCCTGATAAGGACATAATTCTTTGGAACGTCCGGTTAAGCCTGCTTGATAACCTCTTGATAACGCTCTTTCTAAACGATCTCGCTTCTGTCTTTTCATGCCTTACTTCCCTCATCATTTAAATGGAAAAGAAAACAGCATCTATTTTTTGTTAATAGATACACTATACAAATAGCGCCCGTCCATGAGAAATGCAAGTAAAGAATTTCATATTATTGTCATAATTATGATAAATGTGACCTACATTTCGAGATAATCACAACCTACTGATATTCAAATGAATAAAAATAAATTCATTATTTATCAGTTAATTAAGTTTTTTAATATTCACTTTTTGAATTGTAAAATAACAAAAAAATGCACTACGTTTTACGGTAGTGCATTCATTTCACAACAAAATCATGATCAAATTATGGCTTGCTTATCTCTTGCGCAATATCTGCCGCCACTTTTTGCCAACCACTCGCTAATGTTCTGACTAATTCAGGATAACCATCTTCTTGCTGTTCTAATTGGATATCAAAGTTGCGGCGTACAACTTTGTCGCCACGCATCAATGTCCAAAATCCCTGCACTAACACTTTCCCATCATAACGACCATTAAATGCCGTTAGAGTGATATCTAACGTCTCAGGTGAGTTCTGCAAAGGTTGTAATGAGATAAATCTATCCGGTAGAGCAGAAGATAGCTCACGCACCATTGATTGCCCTAATTGTTGCTCTAACGGACTTGCCCATAAATGCGCACTCGCATTTGAATAAGCCACATCGGACGTTTGGTAAGTTATCCCATTTGATGTCAGCACATCCGCCAGCGTAATACGCTGTAACCAGATTTGTCCTTTATCCATCACGGCCACAGATTGAACTTCAGGGGCCTTCATCGGTAATTGATAATACATTTTTTCTGGGGTGCTACTACAAGCCGCCAGGAGAAAAACGCCTATCGCTAATAGATATCTCATTATTTTTTCACTCCTTTAGGCACAACGTCCTTGCTTGGTTCTGCTTCAAACACGAGCGCATTGCTCTTATTATTCAGCGTGCGCAGTAGTGGTTGTACTTCACGCAGTACTTGATCTAAACGCTGCATATCATCAACCATCTTATTATAGGCTGGTGAGCCTGGTTGGAAGCCTTGCATCGTTTTGTTTATCTCTTTTAGTGATTTTTGCATGTCAGCAGGTAAACTTTGGAACTCTTTGCTAGACATCAATTTATTCAACTGCGTAAACATCACATTTGCTTCTTGAACCAGTTTTTGACCTTCAGCTAATGTTTGCGTTGTTTGTTTCAACATAGGCTCAATTGGCATATTGTTGATTTTATCCAGTACAGCAATCACTTTCTGTTGGATCTGCGCTAAACCACCACTGTGTGTTGGAATAATTTTATAGCCAGCAATAACATAAGGGCCTTTGTACTCTGGCACATCTGGAATAAAGTCGAGGTCGATATACAGTGCACCCGTTAATAAATTACCGGACTTTAACGAGGCTCTTAAGCCATTTTTCATCGCCAGATTCAGTTCATTTTTCAGGTTAAAGTCTTTACCAACATCCTTAGAAAAACGCTCTGGTTCGATATGAATAAGAACAGGAATACGGAAGTTATTATCCAGTGATTGATCCAGACCCGCTGTATAGAATGGCACTTGTGCCACTGTACCTAAGCGAATACCGCGGAATTCTACTGGCGCACCCGGCTGTAAACCGCGCACAGAATCAGAAAAGAACAGCACAAAATCTTGGTATGTGGTGTATAACGAATCCTGAATACTTGATTGGGTATCAAACAGTTCGAACTGTGCATTCTCTTTAACTGTTTCTCCTGGTACCCACCCTTCAGGCACATCAAAACTCACGCCACCAGTTAATAATGTCGCCACCGACCCCATAGAAACATGCACACCTTGGGAAGACATATCAAAGGCAATACCGCTATCTTTCCAGAAACGCACGTTGCTACTAATTAACTTGTCATATGGTGCATTGATAAACAGCTGATAACGCATATCGCGTTTATCCATATCAAAATTACTGGTTTCAACAGATCCGACACGATAACCACGGAATAACACAGGGTCGCCAGCATTTAACTGCCCTGCTTTGTCACTGGTTAAAATAATCCGTTTACCTTTAGCATCAGGAGACGCCAAAGGCGGCGTATCTAATAACGTAAACTCAAAATGTTCTTTTGCCGCTAACCCCGGCTGCAATTCAATATAAGCCCCTGATAACAGAGTACCTAGCCCTGTTACCCCATCACGACCTATCGTAGGTTTCACTATCCAAAAGGCAGAATCAGAGCGTAGCAAACCTTCCATTTCAGGATTCAAGCGGGCTTTAATAATCACGCGGCTAAAATTAGCATCGAGGGTGACGCTTTCAACCACCCCAATATCCACGCTACGGCTTTTAATTTTGGTTTTACCTGCTTCAACCCCTTCCGCACTGTAAGTGATTAACGTCACTTCTGGGCCTTGATGGCTGAAATGGTAAAACATGATCCAAGCACCGATGAGTAGAGTCACAATCGGGATCACCCAAACCGGTGACCAGCTCTTTAACTTACTCACTTTAGCATTGACCTGTGGTGTTTCTTGATCTGTCACCCTGCGGCTCCTTCTTGTTCAACAGTCTTAACTGCATCTCTCTTTTCACAACGATCCCATGTTAAGCGAGGATCAAATGTCATTGCGGCAAACATCGTTAAAATCACCACTACACCGAAGAAAATAACCCCCAGTGCCGGTACGATATTCATTAACTGCCCCATTTGAACCAATGCAGTCAAAATGGTAATCACAAACACATCGATCATTGACCAGCGACCAACATACTCCACCAACTCATAAATAAAATGCATTCGATGAGGATCACGGTTACCAAACCCTTTAGAGTCGAGGCATAGCCACGCTATACCAATCATTTTCAAGGAAGGCACCATAATACTGGCAATAAAAATAATCATGGCGACGGGGAATGAACCATCTTCCCAAAGAAGGATCACACCATCCATGATAGTAGAAGGCAGCCCACTACCTAAGGCGTTTGTTGTCATCACCGGCAGAACGTTTGCGGGAATATAAAGCAAAATAGAAGTTAACAATAATGCCAAAGTCCACTGCAAACTTTGCTTTTTACGTACGCTACCATGAGCATGGCAACGCGGACATTCATGTTGGTCTGCTGGCAAAATTGCCGTACAAACTAAACATAAACGCACATCTTGACTAATTCCTGTTTTCCCAACAATCAGCGGCTTATTGAGTTTGGGCGCCTCTTCAATTCGGTTCCATAACCAATGTCGATCTAGGCACTGGAACGCTCGCACTTGCATCATACAAAATGCGCAATAAGGGAGAAAACTCATCCCAATGCCAATATCACCATAAGCAATTAACTTAACAAAACTAACTAATACCCCCGCCAAAAAAATCTCCGCCATACACCATGATTTCATCTGAAAGAGAATTCGGGTTATAAGCACTTTGATCGATTTGGGAAGGTGAACCTGCAGCCCTAACAAGATGATAGTCACCATGCAAAATGCAGGAATAATCAAAGAAAATAGGAGAAAAAACAGCGCTAAGCCGCTGTAACGCGTCCCCATAATAATCTCGATGATTTGAAACATGGAGATTTCATTCTCAATGCCAGCTGCACTCATTTTTACAAATGGGAAAAGACAGGCAATTACCAGCATAATCAATGCACTAAATGCATATGCTGCGGGTTGCCTGTAAGGATAACGCCACTTGGATATGAGTGTTGTTTCACAACGCGGACATGTGGCTTTATTTCCTTGTTCCAATTCAGGAACAGCAACCATCATGTCGCACTGTGGACAGAGCACATGTTCATGGGGCTCATGAGAACACAAGGTGTTTTCTCTCCTTTTGATTCAAGCCGTCATATCAACCGTTTTTCAACAGCTCTAGCTCCTGCCAACGATCAAACGCCTGTTCTAACTCTTGTTCTTTAGCGGCAAGTTCAGTTAACGCTTGCTCAGTCACATCATGTGGCTGATTAAAGAAATCTGCATCGCCAATTTGTGCTTGAAGAGTTTCAATTTCCCCTTCAAGTTGCTCTAATTTCGCCGGTAATTGCTCTAATTCACGCAATAAATTATAGCTAAGCTTATTTGCACGTTTAGGAGCTTCTTTTGGCTTAGATTCTTTTTCTGGCGCAGCTACTTTACTGGTTTGCTCTGATTTCAGACGTACGGTTTGTGCTCTTTGTTGTTGAGCATCATTATAGCCCCCCACAAAGCGGTTAATTTCGCCGTTACCTTCGAAAATCCAGCACTCTGTTACGCTGTTATCCACGAATTCTCTATCATGGCTAACTAATAAAACGGTACCTTGATACCCATCCACCAGCTCTTCCAGTAACTCTAATGTTTCAACATCAAGGTCGTTGGTTGGTTCATCGAGGATCAGCAAATTACTTGGTTTTAAGAATAAACGCGCTAATAATAAACGGTTACGCTCACCACCGGATAACGCTCTTACAGGCGTCATCGCGCGTTTTGGCGGGAACATAAAGTCTTGCAGGTAACCCAATACATGACGAGGTTTACCATTAACCATGACCTCTTGCTTACCTTCCGCAAGGTTATCCATAACAGTTTTATCTGGGTCCAGTGCTGCGCGGTGCTGGTCGAAATACGCAACTTCAAGTTTAGTCCCACAGTGAACGCGTCCACTATCTGCTTGTAAATCGCCGAGCATTAAACGTAACAGTGTGGTTTTACCACAACCGTTAGGTCCTACCAATGCAATTTTATCGCCACGCATCACTTGCGCAGAGAAATCTTTCACTAAAACTTTATTATCAACTTGATAATTAACGTTTTCTAACTCAAATACAATTTTACCGGAACGCGCTGCTTCACCCACTTGCATACGCGCAGTGCCCATCACTTCGCGACGTTCCGAGCGTTCTACTCGCAATGCTTTCAGCGCGCGAACACGGCCTTCATTACGGGTACGACGCGCTTTGATCCCTTGGCGGATCCAGGCTTCTTCCTGTGCTAATTTGCGATCAAACTCCGCATTTTGCATCTCTTCAACACGCAGCGCTTCTTCTTTATTGATCAGATAATCATCATAGTTACCCGGCCAAGAAGCGAGCTGACCACGGTCTAAATCGATAATACGGGTTGCCATATTACGAATGAAAGAACGGTCATGGGAAATAAAGACGATGCTACCTTGGAAATCTTTCAAAAAGGTTTCTAACCATAAAATGGTTTCAATATCTAAGTGGTTAGTCGGCTCATCTAAGAAAAGCACGCGAGGATTGCTGACCAAGGCACGTCCTAATGCCGCTTTACGCAACCAACCACCAGATAATGAAGATAACTCCGCATCCGCCGGTAAACCCAGTTTTTTGAGCACATCATTAATACGCGAGTCTAATAACCAGAGATTTAAGTTATCCAGAACTTCTTGAAGGTCTGCCAGCTTATTTAAGTTTTTCTCGCTTGGATCAGATTCCACCAGCTTAGCAACATGGTGATAATCTTTTAAATATTGTGCTTGTTCAGCAACACCTTCGGCCACAAAGTCAAAAATAGTGCCTTCCACGTTACGCGGTGGATCCTGCTGTAAGCGAGCAACAATTAAATCTTGTTCATAAGTTAATGAACCATCATCCAGTGGCTGCTCTTTCGTCAAGACACGCATCAGGGTCGATTTTCCTGCCCCGTTGCGACCCACTAAACAAACACGTTCATTATCTTCAATATGAATTTCAGTATTGTCTAACAGAGGCGCATCACTAAACGCGAGGTATGCACCCGATAAATTAATCAAAGCCATTAATTCTGTTCCTTACTCTGCGTGGCTAATTAACCAGCAGTTGTGAATTTGACGGTTACGTGCGAAGTCTTCTGACAGTGTCTTAGCGGTGATTTCTTGTGCTTTTAGGCCAAGTTCAGTCAGTGCTTCGAGATCCATTTTAAATCCGCGCTTGTTGTTGGAGAACATCACGGTACCACCGCGACGCAACATACGTTTCAAATGGGTGATTAATTGCACATGGTCACGTTGAACGTCAAAGGTTCCATCCATACGTTTCGAGTTTGAGAACGTCGGTGGATCGATGAAAATCAAGTCAAATTGCTCATCAGTATTGGCTAACCAATTCAAACAATCCGCTTGCATTAAACGGTGCTGGCGACCTGTAAGCTGGTTGGCTTGCAAGTTTTTCTCTGCCCACTCTAAATAGGTACGAGACATATCCACAGAGGTTGTGCTCTTCGCACCACCTAGCCCCGCATGAACGGTGGCAGTACCGGTGTAGCAAAAGAGGTTTAAGAAGTCCTTACCACGGCTCATTTCACCTAACATACGACGAGCAATACGGTGGTCGAGGAATAACCCAGTATCCAGATAGTCAGTTAAGTTAACTAACAATTTAGCGTTATATTCATTCACTAAAAAGAAATCATCTTTCTGCGCTAATTTTTCGTACTGTTGTTTACCTTTTTGGCGCTGACGCGTTTTCAATACTAATTGATTCGAGGTTAACTCAAGGACATTCATTGTCGCGGTGATCACATCGAACAGGCGCTGACGCGCTTTACGCTCATCAACGGTTTTTGGCGGTGCGTATTCTTGAATAACGACTTTGTCGCCATAAATATCCACAGCCACATTGTATTCAGGTAAATCCGCATCATATAGACGGTAGCAATCAACACCTTGCTGCTTCGCCCATTTCACCAGTTTTTTCTGGTTTTTACGTAAACGGTTAGCAAAATCTGGTGAAATTTCCGCAATAGTTTCTGATGGCGTTTCCGCTAATTGATAGTTTTTCTGTACACAATCCAGTGGACCATTTTTCGCTTTAAATTCACGTTCAGAACGTAATTGTAAGCAACTTAATAATTCAGGAGATGCGCTGAAAATCGATAAACGCCAGCCTGGGAAACGCGCTTTCACAATACGACCAAATTGGCTATGTAATGCGATTAATGCTGGTTCACTTTCCAGACGCTCACCGTATGGTGGGTTACTGATAATGGTTCCCTTGATATCCGTTTTAACTGGGTTTTCCAGCGCCGCAGCATCACCATGATTGAAAGTGATTAAATCTTGCAATCCTGCACGACGAGCATTAGCACGCGCCATATCCAGCACACGCTTATCAATATCAAAACCATAGAAACGGGAAGTGGTATCTTTCAAGCCTTGGCGGAAACGTACCTGAGCTTCCGTGACAACTTCACGCCATAATTCAGGGTTATGTTTCAACCATGCATTGAATCCCCAATGCTGGCGATATAATCCCGGCGCTCTATCTGCGGCAATCATTGCCGCTTCAATTAATAGTGTTCCAGAACCACACATTGGGTCGACCATTGGAGTATTTTTCTGCCAACCTGAACGACTAATAATTGCTGCTGCTAACGTCTCTTTTAATGGTGCTTGTCCGGCAAGGTCACGATAACCACGAATGTGCAGTGAATCTCCGCTCAAGTCGAGTGCCACACTTGCGCGTTCTTTATTTAAGTAGACGTTAATACGAATATCGGCTTCTTGGCGAGCAACATTCGGGCGCTGGTCTAATTTACGCACAAAGCTGTCGACGATGGCATCTTTCACTTTCAATGCCCCGTATTGGCTATTGCGGATCTCTTCGTTGGTTCCAGTGAAATGCACCACAAATGTGTCATTCACATCGAAGATTTCAGACCAATCAATCGCTTGAACACCCAGATATAAATCAAGGTCGCTATAGACATCAAAATCATTCAGCGGTAATAAAATACGGGATGCCAGTCGACTCCACAGCAGACTTTGATACATCACACGGTCATCAGCCTGAAAATAGACGCCCCCTTGTGCCACTTTGCACTGGCTAGCGCCTAGCGCTTCCAATTCAGTTTTCAGTAGTTCTTCCAGGCCTCGAGCTGTGCTGGCAAACAGAAAATTCATAGTATTTATTACCGATTTCGATGAAAAATTGTTGCGCATTATAGCTAATCTCATGCACTTGTCATAAAGTTGCTGCACAACAATTATAGGATTAAAAAATGATTACGCTTTCGCGCCTGTATACACACCCAGTCAAGTCAATGAGGGGCATTCGTCTATCTCATGGTTACGCTGATATCAGCGGATTGACGTTTGATCGTAACTTTATGGTCACCACATTAGAAGGTAAGTTTATCACTGCGCGCAAATATCCGCAGATGTTATTATTTACCCCGGCTATGCTCAATAATGGGCTTTATCTAAAAGCACCTAATGGTGAAAGCGCCACCGTATTGTATCAGGACTTTAATGAGAAGCAGAGTCCTACAGAAGTTTGGGGCAATCATTTTCATGCACTTATTGCACCTGATGAGATAAATAGTTGGTTAAGCAGCTTTTTTGACGAGCCAGTCCAACTAAGATGGTTAAGTCCTGAACTATCTCGTCGAGTCAAAAAGCACCAAGACGTTCCCTTATCTTTCGCCGATGGCTACCCATTTTTACTTATCAATGAAGCCTCAGTACAAGAGCTACAACGCCGCTGTCCTGCCAGCGTAAAACTCGAACAATTTCGCGGTAACTTAATTATTACCGGCGCTAAGCCGTTCGAAGAAGATAGTTGGAAACGCATTCAAATTGGTGATGTAATCTTCACCTTAGATAAACCTTGTAGCCGCTGTATTTTGACCACCGTCAGCCCAGAAAAAGGGATCAAACACCCCCATGCAGAGCCTCTTGCTACACTGCAAACCTTCCGGATGGATGACTCCGGTGATGTGGATTTTGGACAAAATGCATTAATCGAAAATACGGGGATCATCCGCGTTGGAGATACCCTCACTGTATTAGAAACTAAGCAGCCAAAACAGTATCCATTACGCGATAGAGAAGCGCCTATTGCTCAGGCTACAAAGCCAACTCCAGCCACCGTAAACCTAGTTTTTGAAGAGATAGAATATCGTGGAAACACAGAGCATGTGATCCTTGAACAGCTTGAATCTCATGGGCTTTCAATCCCTTATTCATGCCGCGCGGGAATTTGTGGACGTTGCCGAATTTCACTGCTTGAAGGAGAAGTCACCCCACTAAAACAAAGCGCTATCAAAGATAATGGGGATATTTTAGCTTGTAGCTGTATTCCAAAAACTGCCATCAAGCTTGCTTTTAATCAAGCTGATTAAATAGAAATAAAGCCTCAACTAAGAAAATAATTTTTTAGTTGAGGCTCTTAATTAAAGATAAATTCTACTCATATTCTTCAGCTACATTTATCGTAAAAATTTTATCATGCCTATTTTTTCATTTTATTTATTTTGCATGGAAAACTTTATTCCGCATATAAGCAATCCAAATACGAATATGATCATCAGTGATCTATTACATGGCATTTCCATACAATAGACGCTTGGTTTTCGATTGATAATGCATCATCCGATCGTTCATGATCTTAATTGGATCACAGAATCGTAAAGTACGATCCGGTAATTCTAATGATGGCTCAGCTAATAAACACAAGCTTGCTGAGTGACCCGCTTCTGCAATAATAAATGTTGAATAAACATTAGTATTTTCTAAGCACACTTGAATTAACTGACCACGTTCTGGCGTACTCATAAAATGGAAACTGGAAAAATACCAACTTTTTGGCATTTGGGGCTTTAAGAAGCGGTAAGCAACTAGGCTATTTAAGACTAATTCCGCTCTCTCTTCATAACTAATATTTAATCTCTTGGCTTGCTCATCAAATAAATAAAACTCTGCTGCATCTTCAATACTAAAAGGCATTTCATTTTGTGCAGAAACAGTCAACATTTTAGCTGGAAAACAAGACCGAAATATCATGCCGTTGGCGAGATCTAACATCACTCTGTCATGGTCACGATCAAAATACCAACGCCAATGATCATCAGGTTTAATATTCATAAACGATCCTTTAGCGATGTTATAAGCAAATAAGCTTTGTTTGGATCCTTTATTAAGATCCCTTTAAACACATCTCTGTTATATCCTAAAGCTTAAAAGAAAAAGATACACGACAGACTGATCAATATTAAGCAAACGTCAATGTCGGCTTTTTTAAAAACGAATTAATCAGATGAGCGAAAACTATATGTAGCAAAGCTATAACTATATGCCGCACAACTACACGTATAACTTGTCATTTAATGGATATAATTTATGTTCAATCTTAATATAGGATAAAAGGGGGAATAAATAAACCCCCCTTGTATAATTAATCACCATTTTTTAGATGTGATTAACAATATCCTTTATTAATTTTGGTCCGTGGTAAATAAAACCAGAATAAATTTGGATTAATGATGCCCCTGCTTCCATTTTTTCTCTGGCTGCAGTTAATGAATCAATACCACCAACACCAATAATTGGTAACCTTCCATTTAATTCACGGGAAATAAGTTTAATGACCTGGGTACTCTTTAATTGCACCGGACGACCACTTAAACCACCCGCTTCATTACAGTAATTTAAACCTTGAACTAAAGAACGATCCAATGTGGTGTTCGTCGCAATAACGCCATCAATATTATGTCTCACTAAACTGTCAGCCACTTGCACAATTTCTTCTTCAGTTAAATCCGGTGCAATTTTGACCGCAACAGGAACATATTTCTGATGGAGTGATTGCAATGCTAATTGCTTCTCTTTAATGCCACTTAATAAATCATCCAGCGCTTCCCCATATTGTAATGTGCGTAATCCAGGGGTATTTGGTGATGAAATATTAATCGCGATATACCCTGCGTGGGCATACACTTTATCCATACAAATTAAATAATCGTCTTTACCATGCTCAACGGGCGTATCTTTATTCTTACCAATATTAATCCCGATAATCCCGCCGTAGGTTGATTTTTTAACGTTCTCAACAAGGTTATCAACCCCTTTATTGTTGAAACCCATGCGGTTAATAATCCCTTCCGCTTCAACAACTCTGAATAATCTTGGTTTGTCATTTCCATCTTGAGGACGTGGTGTAACGGTTCCAATTTCTACAAAACCAAATCCCATAGCACCAAACGCATCAATGCACTCGCCATTTTTGTCGAGTCCTGCGGCTAGACCTAATGGATTTTTAAAGGAGAGTCCCATACAGGTAACGGGTTTGGTTGCAATGGATTGACGAAGGAGGAATTGGAGAGGAGAGTGGTTTAAACGCTGAAGCTGACGAAACGTTAATTCATGGGCCTTTTCAGGGTCGAGCTGAAACAGTGCCTTTCGGGCAAGGTGATATAACATAGCTATTAACCTACTTTCTGTCTAAGTACGATTGAATATGCATTTCTCTACACGACACACTCAAACTCAGCGCGTGCAAAAATACCCCCAAACCTGTTTTACCAAATAGGGTTTGTGAGTATACAAGTGAGATTGGCTTGATAAAACGGCACATATGCTACCCTAACTGTGGGGTAATAATCCATGAAAATATCACTAAAAGTGCTAATTGTTTTGATCTTCTACCATAAAAAAGCCCTTAGACTCGAAAATCTAAGGGCTTACATGCATTTATTCTAAGAATTAACTGCCTACTATCCTAAGAATTAACTTTCTAGCGCTTTAGTTATCTTCTCAAACAGATCTCCAGAAAGATTTTCTAACCCTTTCAGTTTTTCCAGAACCTCACGCATTAAACCTTGGCGCTTCGCATCATAACGTTTAAAGCGGATTAATGGCTCAATTAATCGCGATGCCACTTGCGGGTTACGGGTATTCAGATCCACTAAGATCTCATACAGGAATTGATAACCACTGCTATCTTCCGCGTGGAAGTTAACTGGGTTACCCGCCGTAAATGAACCCACTAATGCACGGACACGGTTCGGGTTAGTCATGCTAAATGAGCGATGATTTAATAGTTCACGTACTTTTGCCAGAGTGTTTTTAGCTGGATTGGTGCCTTGCAGCGTAAACCATTTATCCATCACCAAGCCATCATGATGCCAACGATCGTCAAAATCTGACATCAGCTCAGCATGACATGGCAAGCCCGCTTCGTTTGCAGCGGTTAATGCCGCGAGTGAATCGGTCATATTATCCGCACTGCGATATTGAGCTTCCACCAGCTTATTCGCTAACTCACGATCGTCCGCTGCCGCCAAATATTGC
Source organism: Providencia sp. JGM181 (assembly GCF_018257375.1). Taxonomy (NCBI): domain Bacteria; kingdom Pseudomonadati; phylum Pseudomonadota; class Gammaproteobacteria; order Enterobacterales; family Morganellaceae; genus Providencia; species Providencia sp. JGM181. The sequence continues at coordinate 17,107 of NZ_JAERJY010000028.1, forward strand.
AAGCATGTATTACGCAGTGAACGCAGTGCAATATCGCCGTGATCAACGCGATATCCATCAATATTAATCGAACGATAAACAGTTAAGAATTCATCGTGCATTTCATTCGCTAGAGTTGAGTGGATAAACTCAATTGCGTTATGGATTGCCACAGGATCAATAACACTAAACAACTCCGCAATTTCATTTTCTGAAGGCAGAGTCAAAATTAAAGCCGCTAATGCAGGGTCAATATTATCACTGAGCAATACAGCGCGGAATGCATCCACAACATGCTCAGGCAGAACTAGCGCTTCCCCTTTATGCAGTTTTTCTACGTTAATTTTGGCGTAGTTATTAATTAGTTGCTGCGCCGCATCCCAGCGAGAAAATTCATTGCTCGCATGCTGCATTAAAAATGCCAGTTGTGCATCCGTATATGGATAATCCAATTTTACTGGCGCAGAAAACTCACGTAATAAAGAAGGCACCGGGCGAGAAGTCACATGGTCAAATACAAAACTTTGTGACGCTTGAGTGACATTTAAGACTGAGTTAACCAAGCTTCCATCACGCTTAAGTGGGATCACTGCACCATCTTCACCGTACAATTCGATATCCAATGGAATATGCAAAGGCTGTTTTTCTGCTTGGTCGGCAGTTGGTGGCGTCATTTGGCTAACATGCAGCGTATATTGTTGCTTTTCTGGCGAATATTCATCACGAACGGTCAACACTGGCGTTCCTGATTGACTATACCAGCGACGGAACAGAGACAAATCCACGTTCGATGCATCTTCCATCGCCTGCACGAAATCATCACAGGTTGCAGCGCTACCATCATGGCGATGAACATACAGCTGGATCCCTGCTTGGAACATCTCTTCTCCAAGCAAAGTGTGGATCATGCGGATAACTTCAGACCCTTTTTCATACACTGTCAGTGTATAAAAGTTGTTCATCTCGATCACTTTTTCAGGGCGGATCGGGTGAGCCATTGGGCTTGCATCTTCCGCAAACTGCGCCGCCCGCATGACTTTGACATTATTAATACGGTTAACTGAACGTGAACCTAAATCAGAGCTAAATTCTTGATCTCGGAATACGGTCAACCCTTCTTTTAAACTTAATTGGAACCAGTCACGACAAGTAATACGGTTGCCTGTCCAGTTATGGAAATATTCGTGACCAATCACAGATTCAATATTCAGATAATCTTTATCTGTGGCAGTTTCGCTTTTCGCTAAAACGTACTTCGAGTTAAATACATTCAGACCTTTATTTTCCATTGCGCCCATATTGAAGAAATCAACGGCAACAATCATATAAATATCAAGGTCATATTCTAAACCGAAACGCTCTTCGTCCCATTTCATTGCATTTTGCAGGGATTTCATAGCCCATGGCGCACGGTCTAAGTTGCCTTTATCAACAAATAACTCTAATGCGACTTTGCGACCAGTACGAGTCACAAACTCATCGCGTAACACATCAAAGTCCCCTGCGACCAATGCAAATAAGTAACTTGGTTTCGGGAATGGGTCTTCCCATTTTACCCAATGGCGACCATCGTCCAATTCACCTTCCGCGATGCGGTTACCGTTAGAAAGTAAATAAGGATAGCGAGATTTGTCTGCTGTAATTTTGGTGGTGTAACGCGCTAAAACATCGGGGCGATCTTGGTAATAAGTAATGTGGCGGAAACCTTCTGCCTCGCACTGAGTACACAAAGCTTCACCAGAAACATATAAACCTTCTAACGCACTGTTTTTCTCAGGGCTAATCTCATTAACAATACTCAGTGTAAACGCCTCTGGTAGCGATTCAATGATAAGCTTGCCTGATTCTTCTTTATAGTTTGTCCACGCTTTACCATCGACTTCAAGGCTAATAAGAGTTAAATCTTCACCAAATAATTCTAAGGTGGAAGATTGCGGATTAAGGCGTTTCACCTTACTGATAGCGGTCACTTTGGTTTTGGCGGGATCAAGGTCAAAATCAAGGAATATTTCTGTAATTGTATAATCAGGTGCTTGATAATCTTGACGATATTTCGCTTGTCTTAACTGAGTCATAGGTAACCTTTTTATTCGTTATATCCGTGTCATAGTCTCTTTCTACTGTATACAATACTATAAGATGAACTAATGTGAATGGACTTGAGAAACATTTTCATCACAAATTGCGATATTTTTCTATTATTTCCCATCAAATTTATGAGAGTAGTATCCAACTTTGTGGGCATGCGGTTTGCCTGTTGGTGCTATAGATCTATTAAATCTAAATTTACATGTTAGTATCATTCAGTGATTATTGTTCTGAGTATGTTATCGAACAGTAAATGAAGATTCGTTTAGAATAATGACCACGTTGAACGCGTTTAACTCAACAGTTAATTGGGTGGATTAAAGTTGAATTATCTTCCAACAACATACAGATAGAATAAAACTTCTATCTTTTGTTAAAGCGGGTATACTTTTTCAACTTTAACGATTTAGCAATTAGTCAGCTCCGCGAGGAACTCTGCGCGCATGAATTTAGACGTAACACCGATTATTACATCACTGCTGGATACCGATGCTTATAAGCTTCATATGCAGCAAGCCGTTTTTCACCGCTACAACCAAGTTCCCGTTGTCGCTGAATTTCGTTGCCGTAGCAGTGATATTTTAGGTGCCTATGCCAATGAGATTGAACAACAGATTCAATTGATGGCACAGCTTTCTCTTTCGGATGATGAATATCAGTACCTGCGTACTCTGCCCTTTTTCACCGAAGACTACCTCTCATGGCTAAAAACATTCCGCTTTAATCCTGAGCAAGTTGTCGTCAGTGTTGCTGATAATGGTCAACTGGCAATGCGAATCAGTGGTCCGTGGCGCGAAGTGATTATGTGGGAAGTGCCACTATTAGCGTTAGTGAGTGAAATTGTTCAACGTGACAGACACCCTACCATTACCGCTGATGATGCCGTTAACCAACTGCACAAATTATTGGGACTATTTTATCAAGAAGCCAGCGAACGCCAATTGAATCTATCGGGTTTTAAGTTGATGGATTTCGGTACTCGTCGCCGTTTTTCCTATAAAGTGCAAGCGGCTATCGTGGGTATGCTCAAGCAAGAATTCCCTTATTTAGTGGGTACCAGTAACTACAAATTGGCTCGTGAATTGGGCTTAATGCCTGTAGGCACTCAAGCGCATGAATGGTTCCAAGCTCATCAACAGATAAGCCCTGAACTCGCCAATAGCCAACGTGAAGCCCTACAAAGCTGGCTAGATGAGTACCCAAATCATCTAGGTATCGCCCTCACCGACTGTATTACGATGGATGCTTTCTTGCGTGATTTTGACCGCGAATTTGCTAATCGTTACCAAGGATTACGTCACGATTCTGGGGATCCTATTGAATGGGGTGAAAAAGCCATCGCCCATTATCAAAAATTGGGCATTGACCCACTGAGTAAAACGCTGGTGTTCTCCGATAATTTAGACCTGCAAAAAGCCTTGGAGCTATACCACTATTTCCACAAACGGATCAATTTAGTGTTTGGCATTGGCACAAGACTTACATGCAACATTCCGAACGTGGTTCCGATGAATATCGTGATCAAGCTGGTGGAATGTAATGGCAAGCCCGTTGCTAAATTATCCGATAGCCCCGGAAAGACCATCTGTGAAGATGATGAATTTGTGAATCAGCTACGCAAAGCCTTTGACCTTCCTAAAATGGAAAAAGCCTGCTAAAAACAAATTAATAACCCGATAGCGATTTTTTACTTGTTTCCTGCCAAATGGCAAGTAACATAGCAGATTACCCCTGAAATATGGGATTTCGGAAAAGATGTCGGGTTATCGCTTTTTCTTATCGTGAGTTTTCTTCTTATATAGTGTTTCTTTGTAAACCCTTAAGCAGTCAACCCCAATAACGCATACTCGTCATCTCATATCGTTAATATTATTTAAAAGAGAGTAATTTTTATGATCGTTGCGCCTGTAGTCGATGTACTGCAAGGCCGTGTGGCGGTGGGCTCTGAAGTCACCGTTCAAGGCTGGGTACGTACAAGGAGAGATTCAAAAGCTGGTTTTTCTTTCCTCGCCGTTTATGACGGTTCATGCTTTAACCCATTACAGGCTATCATCAATAATAATTTATCTAATTATAATGACGAAGTCCTGCATTTAACCACAGGCTGTTCTGTGGAAGTCACCGGAGTCGTGACCGAATCTCAAGGTCAAGGCCAATCTTTTGAATTGCAAGCAACGTCCGTGAAAGTCGTTGGTTGGGTTGAAGATCCTGATACTTACCCAATGGCAGCCAAACGCCACAGCGTCGAGTTTTTACGTGAAGCCGCTCACTTGCGCCCACGCACTAACTTAATCGGTGCTGTTGCACGTGTTCGCCACACATTAGCGCAAGCTCTGCATCGTTTCTTTGATGAACAGGGTTTCTTCTGGGTTTCTACCCCACTTATCACTGCATCAGATACTGAAGGTGCGGGTGAAATGTTCCGTGTTTCTACACTGGACTACAACAACTTGCCACGTAATGACAAAGGCGAAGTGGATTTCAGCGAAGATTTCTTCGGTCGCGAAGCCTTCTTAACCGTTTCTGGTCAGCTGAACGGCGAAGCTTATGCGACTGCATTAAGCAAAATCTACACCTTTGGTCCAACTTTCCGTGCTGAAAACTCCAACACCAGCCGCCACTTGGCTGAATTCTGGATGTTAGAGCCTGAAGTGGCATTTGCTAACTTAGATGACATCGCGGGTCTGGCTGAAAAAATGCTGAAATATGCATTTAAAGCGGCATTAACAGAGCGTCGTGATGACCTTGAATTCTTTGCTGAGCGTGTTGATAAAGACGTGATTAACCGTCTGGAACGTTTTGTGAATTCTGATTTTGCGCAAGTTGACTATACCGATGCGATCAAAATCCTCGAAACCTGCGGTCAGAAATTCGAAAACCCAGTTTATTGGGGTGTCGATATGTCTTCTGAACATGAACGTTACTTAGCAGAGCAGCACTTTAAAGCGCCTGTGGTGGTTAAAAACTACCCGAAAGATATTAAAGCTTTCTATATGCGCCTTAACGAAGACGGTAAAACCGTTGCTGCGATGGACGTCTTAGCCCCTGGTATTGGCGAAATCATCGGTGGTTCTCAGCGTGAAGAACGTTTAGATAGACTGGATGCACGTTTAGAAGAAATGGGCATGAATAAAGAAGATTACTGGTGGTATCGTGATCTACGCCGTTACGGTACCGTGCCTCATTCTGGTTTCGGTCTTGGTTTTGAGCGTTTAATTGCTTACGTCACTGGCGTCAGCAACGTACGTGAAGTGATCCCATTCCCACGTACCCCAAGAAACGCGGCATTCTAATGACTATTGCCCGTTATACGGCTTAAATGGTTATTCATATCGGGTCACTAAGTGGCCCGATATTGTTATCTCTACTGTTTATTATTAACTATTGGCCCTGATTGAATATTTTGAGAGCACTGTCACAGTTTTCCTTTTACTACCCTATTTTTTGCTTTTTTATTAACGATTCCTATTCCGACTAAGAATAATCTGCTTTAAGCGTGTTCCCATTCTTATTTGTCAGTACACTTTTCCCTCATCAATGAATGATATCGTTCGAAAAAAGTTCAATTTGTCTTTCAAAAAAGTTCCCTCTTTTTTGTAAAATTTTTTCAACTGGTAGGATGAGTGATTATTTTTTACTCTATTTTTTACATTTAGAAACACCTTGTTACCATTTGTTTCAGAATCTTCGTTTTTGTAGCATTTTGGGGGTAGATAAATTTATCTACCAATGGAACACTGGACGCCGACTAAAGACGACACTAATCTCTCATAAATAGTTCAAAAGAAATTTATGGATTATTTTTGGCAGTGGCAGGTGTCCGAATAACACCAATGAGGGTAATAATAATGATGAAACGCAATATTCTTGCAATGGTTATCCCAGCTCTGTTAGCTGCTGGTGCAGCAAACGCAGCTGAAATCTACAACAAAGACGGCAACAAATTAGACCTGTACGGTAAAGTTGACGTTCGTCACTACTTCGCTAACTCAGAAAGCGGCGAAGACGGCGACGATTCACGTGTTCGTTTAGGTGTTAAAGGTGACACTCAAATCACTGACCAACTGACTGGTTTTGGTCGTTTCGAGTGGGAAACTAAGACTAACAAAACTGAAAACAACAACGATAACAAAAACCGTTTAGCATACGCGGGTCTGAAATTTAAAGATTTCGGTTCTGTAGACTACGGTCGTAACTACGGTGTTATCTATGACACGAACGCATGGACCGACGTTTTCCCATTATGGGGCGGCGACACTATGGCTCAAACTGACACGTTCATGACTTCACGTAACCGTAACTTAGCTACTTACCGTAACAACAACATGTTCGGTTATGTTGATGGCCTGAGCTTCGCGCTGCAATACCAAGGCAAAAACACTGATTCTAACAAATCAGGTACTGGCGTTGGTTACAAAGACAACGGTGACGGTTACGGTTTCTCTACCGCTTATGACTTAGGTTGGGGCGTGACTCTGGGTGGTGGTTACTCTAACTCTGCTCGTACTGAAGCTCAAAAAACTTCAGAAGCTGAAGGTAAACGTGCTCAAGCATGGAACGTTGGTGCGAAATTTGACGCTAACAACGTATACTTAGCAGCTATGTACGGTGAAGCACTGAACACAACTCACTTCGGTGATAAACACGAAATCGCTAACAAAACTCAAAACGTTGAATTAGTAGCTCAATACCTGTTCGACTTCGGCCTGAAACCATCTTTAGGTTATAACCAATCTAAAGCTAAAGACATCGCTGGCGGCGACGGTGACATCGTTAAATACATCTCTGTAGGTTCTTACTACTACTTCAACAAAAACATGTCTGCAGTTGTTGATTACAAAATCAACCTGCTGAAAGACAATGACTTCTCTGAAGCTCATGGTCTGATGACTGACAACGTAGTTGGTCTGGGCTTAGTTTACCAATTCTAATTATCAGTTAACTGATAATCTGAAAACAGTAAATCATGTTTTTGAAAGCAGCGCTCCGGCGCTGCTTTTTTATTGCTCGCATTTTATTCCCCCACCATCGAATCTGCTAACCGTCTTATTTGTTAATAATCCCACTAATTAGATTAACTCACTGGTCTATACTCAATTTTTGGTTAAATTTGATGTAATGGCTATCTAGCTCACAAGATCACACCAATTTTTAGTAAAACAATTGGCAAAAACCCTCTTCCAAGTTACTCTGATGGCTCGACATTTTCCGTTATACCTCTTTTCAGCTAAACCACAGAGTTTTGGAATCGACAATATGTTTGAGAAAATCATTTCTGCCCCAGCTGACCCTATCCTCGGTCTTGCTGATAGTTTCCGTGCTGATCCTCGCGATAACAAAATCAACCTCGGTATCGGTGTCTACAAAGACGAATCAGGTAAAACCCCTGTTCTAGACACCGTCAAAAAAGCAGAGAAATTCCTGCTAGAAAACGAGAATACCAAAAACTACCTCGCGATTAGCGGAATGCCGGAGTTTGGTCGTGTCACTCAAACGCTGCTGTTTGGTGCTAACCATGAAATCATCAGCTCACAACGTGCTCGTACAGCGCAAGCACCTGGTGGTACAGGCGCCCTGCGTATCGCTGCCGATTTCATTGCTAAACAAACTAACGCAAAACGTGTTTGGATCAGCAACCCAACGTGGCCTAACCATAAGAATATTTTCGAAGCAGCTGGCTTAGAAGTGCTGACTTACAATTACTACGATGCCGCCAACCACGGTATGGACTTTACTGGCATGCTGAACAGCCTGTCATCTGCGGTTGCTGGTGATGTGATTGTTCTTCATGGCTGCTGCCATAACCCAACTGGTATTGACCCAACACCAGAGCAATGGACCCAACTGGCTGCTCTGTGTGCTGAAAAAGGGTTATTACCTGTATTCGACTTCGCTTACCAAGGTTTTGCGAAAGGTTTAGATGAAGATGCAGAAGGCTTACGCATTTTCACCAAAAACAACCCAGAAATGATTGTTGCTAGCTCATTCTCGAAAAACTTCGGTCTGTACAATGAGCGTGTGGGTGCTTGCACCATCATCGCCAAAGATAGCGATAACGCTGAGCGCGCATTTAGCCAAGCGAAAGCGGTTATTCGTGCTAACTACTCAAACCCACCAGCACACGGTGCGGCGGTTGTTACCACTATCCTGTCTGATGAAACACTAAAAGCTGAGTGGGTCCAAGAACTGACTTCAATGCGCGAGCGTATCAAACGTATGCGTCAGTTACTGGTTAAAACATTGGAAGAGAAAGGCGCTAAACAAGACTTTAGCTTCATTATCAACCAAAATGGTATGTTCTCCTTCAGTGGACTGACTAAAGAGCAGGTAGAGCGTCTACGTAGCGAATTTGGTATCTATGCCGTAAGCTCTGGCCGTATCAACGTGGCTGGCTTAACACTGGAAAACATGGTTCCACTGTGTGATGCCATTGTGAAAGTGCTTTAAGATTCAATTTGAATCTGATGAATTGCAAAACACCCCATATGGGGTGTTTTTTTGTTTTTACATCAATAAGGATTACAGAACGTTAAGAAAATGCTCTGTTGTAGACACCGCGCCCCAATGAGGCACTGGCGAATTCTTTTTAGATTGATTTTCCAAATTGCTTTCATGCTCAATCCGCTGCTCTGCAAGCAGTTGAATCAAACGGTCAATCTTTAAATCCACATTCTGTTGTGAAAGCTTTTGATGATTGTTTATATGGCTCACCTGCATCACATTAGCCATCGAGCCTTGGTGATTATTATGACGTAGCGTGACCGTTCTTCCGCTGTATGACTGATAGGTTGTCTCCGCAATGCTAGGAGATACTTCCTGATAACTGATAGCATCTATCTTAAAGTCAATCAGAGCCACTTGATTACGCCCTTCAAAATCATTAATGGCCACATTTCCTTGCCCATGACCACTCACAATATAGAGATCATCGCCTTTCTCGCCGGAAAGCTTGTCATTGCCCGTTAAGGAAACCAAAACATCCTGCCCCATACCTTGTGCCAGTAAGATATCATTACCCTCTCCGCCATACAGGACATTCTCACCACCAAAAGCAATCAGTTTATCATTCCCATTCCCGCCCTTAATCACGCGACCTTGAGATGAATGGTCAACAATTTCATCATCGCCATCTAAGGTGTCGATCAATAAGTGTTCGTTAGGGGTCTTTATTAAGATGCCATCATTACCTGCGGTTTGTTTCAATGGCTTAGCTATTCCCTTTAATGTTTCAGCTAATTCACTCACTGGCTTCCAGGTTGCCAGTCGACCAGACTGTTTAGCTAAATCCTGTTGAGTCGATAAGTAGTCCACTAATGGGGTCATTCCATTTTTTGTCGGCAAGAAATATTCCGCACCTAACTGCTCATAGTGATGTACCGTAACACTGGCTTTGCTGCCATCGGTTGGCTGTTTTATTTTGACGATTTTTCCCGCTTGAGAGACATAGAGGTGGTACAGTTCTTCCCCAAGGGTTTCCTCAACCATCTGTGGTTTAAAGTTAATTAAGTGAATGTGGTTGTCACCGAGATTGTCTTCCAAATAAACCGCGCCAGAATGGTTTCCATCAATAACATAGTGGTCATTCCCAGCTTCCCCCATTAAGGTGTCATTTCCTTGGCTTGACAACAATAAGTCATCGCCTTCACCACCACTCAAAAAATTGTCTCCGGCGCCACCATATAACACATTATTACCATCAATAGCTTTGATATTGTCATCCCCCTCACCACCTATCAGTATGTAGCTTTCTCCACTTTTGTTGATAATTATGTCATCACCACCTTTCCCATCAATGATATGCCGCTCAGACAAATAGCCTACAGGTAATATAATTTCATCGGCACTTTCACTACTCTTAGAAACAGGTTTCAGTGGCGTAAGACTCTGAGTCTGCAAATCTAATGAAAACACATTGCTGTATTTATCCTGAATCAAAATAACATCGGTCAATTTATCATCAACACTGACGAAATTAATCGCTAATTGCCGCTGACCGAATTTATCCTTGCTATGTAGCGTTAACCCGTCCATCGACAATACATAGCCATTATCGGTAGGTAGAAGTAAAATGACTTTATCATCCTGTGTAAATTGCCCATTAACCGATGCAAAATCAAAGGTGATAGTCGAACGCTCATCTTCCGCATGTACAATTTGATAGGTATCTATTCCGCGGCTGACATGAATGTAACTTCCAGAGCTAATGAGTGATAATAGATTGTTCTTATCATCCCCCTGATACACCAAATTATCTGCTCGCCCAACTGGCGTAAACCATCCCCAACTTGGGGCTATATGATGACGGTTTTGGTTGATGGTAATGGCGTTTAACGTTTCATCAATTTTGACTGATTTGCCATCCGAACTTGTGAGTTGGTCATTTTCTTGAATATAGCTAATATTGAAGAATTGAGTCGGCATCCCTTCATCTAACGCTTTTATCTGGCTGGTCATCACAAAACCATCTTTCGTATGTAACCGATAAGTATGGCTGGCTTTTTGTTGACCTTGGCTCACCGTAGTTACGTTATTCAAGACAATCGTCACCGAGCTCTCGACATTGCTGTAAGTAAAATCATCCACCTTGGAGCTAGGTAATGAAATGACGAGATACAAGTTATTATCTTGAAGATAGACCTGTTTTATTTCATTCAGTGAATACGCTAGGCTAACAATGCTTTGAGATTGGCTGGACTCATCAATAACCACTTTTACGTGATACTGTTGATGGTTATGTTGGTAGATTGGGTTAAGCGTCGTTTTTGTTTTGACTGCTTTTAGTTTCCTATCCCAATAACGGTTCGTCAGATAAAGGTTATCCACATCCGTCGTCCAATCAAAACGTCGGATATGGTAACTATCATCGCCCTGACCGCCCACTGCCGTTCCTTGGGTTAAAATCAGTTTATCGTTACCACCTTCCCCAATAAGTAAATCTTTACCCAATCCACCATCAAGAATATTAGCCATATCATTGCCACGTAACTGGTCATTGCTATTTCCTTTGATGAGGATATTCTCGATACTTTGTAAATGGGCAACCGAAATAAATTGATATGTAAACTGATGTTTATAGTGCAGACTATTTAACGCTAAATTGGCATGGACATCATAACCTTCAGGTAAGCCATCGACCACTATTGTGTCTTGTCCTTGCTGACCATCTAGGTACTTTGTTGGTTTATTATCATCACGGGAACGAAGTGACGTTAAACTACTGTCCCGAATATAAAACAGGTCGTCTTTATTTCCCCCCGCAAAGTATTTTTCCCCAGAAAGAACTTGGAAGGCATTTTTTTGTTCTTGATGGCCGATAAGCAAGTCATTGCCGTTCCCTGTATTCCAACTCGTTCCTCGGCTATACGGGTTCTTAAGATAAAGGCTAATGCCTTTTTTATCATTAACTAAATGCTCACTTTCTAGTCGCTCGTTTTCACGTAATATCTGTTGCCCTAATACCCCAAACTCTCTTTTCTTTGAATAAAAACTAAGTTGTTCAGGGGCCGATTTCGCTAATTGGTCTTCTAACGATAATGTCGCATCACCATTTGATATACGATGGCGAGTTTGAAATTCATCAAGTAACGGGTTTTTGTAGACCAAATTTAAATAATAGCGTTCGTGGGTTGGTACACTTCCTGTACGCTTTTGGTCAATAACCTCTTTGGCTTTTTTATGTGGGCGAAAATGTTCCCGTAGATTCCGATTTCTATCACCATAAAGATTTGCTAAATTTCGATACCAAGCCGTCTTTCTTATCACCTTATTCGCAAAGATAAACTCGACCTCTTCCTCAGTGAACGATGGTGCGCCTTTTGCCGTATAGGTTGCAACCCAAGTATGCATACCATGATATACATTTGCTAGAGTTCCGTAAAAATGATTACCGTAGTCATCAACTAAATAATATCGGGGCTCATTTTCATAAGTGGGTTTCTCTATAACCGTCAAATGATGATCAAAGCCGGCTTGTAAAATACCGTTTCTAAACTGTGCAAGATCCATTTGCCACTCTTGTTCTTTAAATGCATTGATATATAACTGGGTACTCATTTCTTGTTGGCTACGTAACGTGGGCTCTAGTCCTAGCGCCCCACGGATCCCTTCCTCTAATTCACGATCCCAATCAATATCAATCACTGCTTTAATCTTTTCGACAGCACGAACACCGTTATAGACCCAGCCACCAACCAGTAATATTCCGCCAATAACTAATCCCGCCACAGGGACTGAGGAAGCGCCTACCAATACCGCAATAACCGTAACACCATTGACCACCGCACTAACAATCGAAAATGACGCATTAACAATTAAATCTTGGCGCTGTTTCGGGTCTGTCACACTATCTAACTTAGATAGGCTATCGTAGGCTTGGTAAATATCAATGCCCATCCCAACTAAATTAAAAATCACCACAACACCGATCGATATCCTTGCTCTAACAAGTGAAGTAGCATTTTTATTTGAGGCGATATTGAGCAACATCGGCTGTATTATCATGTCACCGTAATTAAAAAAGGCTGAAGCGCAAAGTAAATAAAATTGTTTTTCTAATTCTTTAGCCTCTTCGGCGCTAATATCAGGGTTATCCAATCTATTTAAAATTGAATAAGCCCCAATGAGGCTTTGGATAGCCCCGGCCCCCCCATGC
>NZ_JAERJY010000290.1:0-843 GCF_018257375.1 Providencia sp. JGM181
AGACAGGTACTTAATTTGTTTCATTATGAAACGTCTACATAGAATAGATATTATACGAGAGAATAAAGTGAGTCGTTAAACCCTTTAGATTCTCTTTCCTCAGACGCATTGATATCATCCTGGAGAACTTCACTGAAGAACTCACCCATATTTACGCCTAGTACCTTTAATACGCGAACTAAGCAATCTATATCAATACGATTCACACCTCGTTCATAACGAAATAGTTGTTGTTCACTGATGTCGATCTCTTTAGCTAATTGGAAAACCGTATAGCCTTGAGCTTTTCTTAAAGACTTAATTTTTTGTCCAACTGCACAAGCGACAGGATATTTTGTATTCATAAACATTCTCGCTTCAATCTATATTAATTGAATAAAAATCAGCAGGTATTTTCTGCCATTTTCATTGTTATTTTATATGTACTATATAGTTCATCGATAAAAACATGGTGATACATCCAACATCACTAAGAGAATGATATACTAGCCTTCTAATTAGTTTCAACTAGTCCAAAAATGACATTGCAACTATGTAACAAAATATTTTTCTCTATACAAACAAGACGAGTTAGCAAATAAATCCTTAATTATCAATCTGTTATGCAAATCGATAGCCAGTGAATATCACCGAGTAAACTCAGGTGAAAGAGCACATCGCAAGACAATTCACTAAAAACCAACCACTTTCCCGCCAATAAATCCAAAAATAAAGGAAATAAACAGAATAATTTAACACTGTAACAAAGTTAATCGTTTCACGATAACATTGGTAGTTTTTTGAGTCAAAAACCACATTAAGTGAGCATTTTCTGTAAAAGAAAGTAAAAAATATGTGTTTTAC
>NZ_JAERJY010000291.1:0-826 GCF_018257375.1 Providencia sp. JGM181
AGATATTATATATAAATAATAAAATAATTAATTTAGACAACTTACGTTAATTAAATTAAATCAGATGAAATTATTTTGAACGCATGTATATTAAACTGGCTTCTAAACGAGATCGGACTCGTAATTTCTTTAAGACATTTCGTATATGAACCTTAACAGTTTCTTCAGAAATAAATAATAGTTGAGAAATTTCTCTGTTTTTTAATCCCGCTGCCATTTCGTGCAATATTTCGCATTCACGGCGAGTTAATGTGGAAAGTGGATCTTTGGATTGGTGTCGAGTAATCAAATGCTGATAAACTTTTTCGCTAAATACATGGTGTCCCTCCATCGCTTTTTTCATACTATTAAGCAACATATCGAGTTCGCTATTTTTTAATAAATAACCTTGGGCACCGGCATCGATAGCGGCGTAGATATCGGTTTTCATCGTTGAGAGTGAAAGAACCAGCAAATAACTGTTAGCGCAATGCTTACGTAGTAATCGAATCGTTTCGAATGTTTTATTACCATGAAGAATAGTATCTATCAGTATCATGTTGGGTTGTTTGCTGGTGGCGATATTCAGCGCTTCTTTACTATTTGAAACTTCTGCCGTTACGTCAAAGTCAGCTTTTGATTTTAATAAATGAGACAGTCCAAAACGAAAGATAGGGTGTTCATCGATAATCATAACCGTGTGATTAGACATAGTGGGTTCCTTTTTTATGTCTGACAACTTATTAGATTAACTAGAATTGATATAGTTAAAATATAATATATTTAAGATTACATGAAATCATTATTCTTAATTGATGAATTAATTATCCGCATAAAAGCCTGTCTC
>NZ_JAERJY010000292.1:0-807 GCF_018257375.1 Providencia sp. JGM181
AAACAGAGAGTTTTAAGTCATTGATAACATAAATGATTAATTTAGTTTTGATAACTGCTATTTCTCAAACATTGAGTGGAAATTAATCGATTTTAACACAATTAACCCATCACAATAATCGTCTTTTCTAATCGCTTAAATTATCTTTGCTTTAATTAGACAGCTAAACTCGAGTGTCTGGTTTGAACAATAAGCGGACGTTCATAATTATCCCTGTTCAGGAATGCATGGTTAGCGCGACCGCTAATGCATTTTTAGGTAACAACCTACTTTATATAGGCTCTTGCGTTGCTAATAAGCGGAACCGACGAAAACATATGCTATCAAACATCACTTCACCATCAGGTTGAAAACCCAACCGTAAAATAGTTTTAATTTTTACCCTACTCAAGGGCAGTAAAATAGTGATGCTTTCTAGTTTCATCTCACAGAAAGCACGTCTGATAATTTCGTCATAGATTATTTTACCAGCCCCCCAATAATCTGGGTGAAGCACCAGGGCAAGGTCTGCATCACCGTCTTCATATTGTAATCCCCCCCACCCAGCAAAATGCTCATTAATCATAATTGCCCACGGGCCATAACCATGTTCTTTCCATTGAGCATCTTTTTGTGCCACCCATTCTATACACTTTTGGTAGTTAAAATCGGGGCTTCCCAATGGCATGTGCCGTAATACATCAGGATGGTTATTGAGCGTAATAATATTGCTAACATTGACCTCTGTTAGTCTTTTAAATTCTAAAATCAAATACAGATCCCTTATGAAAAAATGCATGAATAAAATAATTCTACTGACATTATCAT
>NZ_JAERJY010000293.1:0-790 GCF_018257375.1 Providencia sp. JGM181
GAAAAAATGAAGACTATTTTAGTCACTTATCGGATAGTGATCTCTTAGATGGTGATGCTTATCGTCTTTTACCCAAGGACTTCAATGGGCGATATAAAAATAATTCGATGTTAATGTCGCGATTAACAATTAATGTGAAAAAAGAGCATTACTTTTCATTAGCTGAAGCACTAGTTTATTTGTATGAACGAGATCCTCATAATAAAATTATGCAGTCAAAGATTATGGGGCCTAAAAAATTAGGTAACTTAACAGATCAAGCTGTTATTTATTTTCCCAATGCAAATTTACAAGATGCAATTGAGATTGCGAATGAATTAAAGGAACTATTACCTGAAGATGCATTTGTTGAACATGTACCTATAGGGATGCACCGTATTGATAAGGGAATCTCTTATTCTGAAACCTTGAAAAATCAGTCGAGCAGTCATGGAGAAGTGAGAGCAGAAATAATGGCTAAAGCAGTTTCTGAATCATTATTAACAGGGAATCCTATAGAGGAGTGTCTTGACCATCAGCTAAGTATCTATGGTTATTCAGTTGAAAATCCAGCATTGATCTCTCAATCCGTTCGCGAGGCTAGTCATGATATTAGTTTAGCTGGCAGCAATCATGGGGTAGAAGTGTTACCGAGTAAAGACATTGATATTTTTAAACAGGACCCTATAAATTTTTCTCAGCAATATATATTGAATGCGAAAGAATTGAATAAAGTTTTACTTGGCTACGACAAGAATATCCCGAACTTAAGCAGCGTTCTAGGGGCAGTTTTTCTATCGCAGGTTTCCAC
>NZ_JAERJY010000294.1:0-775 GCF_018257375.1 Providencia sp. JGM181
CCGTAGGGGAACCTGCGGTTGGATCACCTCCTTACCATTGAAGTGTTTTTGTGAAGTGCTCACACAGATTGTCTGATGAAATAGAGTAACGGTATCGATAGGCTTGTAGCTCAGGTGGTTAGAGCGCACCCCTGATAAGGGTGAGGTCGGTGGTTCAAGTCCACTCAGGCCTACCAAAATCGAATTGATGCTTCGTTATAACTCAGCTCGTTTACCAGACGTAAACGTCGCCAAGTTATGCCTTGCCTAAATTCGATTTAACTCAAAATTCTTTCTTAGTGAGAGAATCGATACTGGAATTACCTTTATGGGGCTATAGCTCAGCTGGGAGAGCGCCTGCCTTGCACGCAGGAGGTCAGCGGTTCGATCCCGCTTAGCTCCACCATAAACTTTCTGATTATTCAGAATAGATTAGAAATAGTCTATTGCGAATAATTATGCTCTTTAACAATCTGGAACAAGCTGAAAATTGAAAACAACGCACATTGTTTATCGCTTAAACAATGTGAGAGTCTCTCAAAAATCTCAACTTGAACGTGTTTATCAAACACACAAGCGAGTGGCATGAGCGAGCAGTGTGAAATTCAAGGTGGACAGCGTGCAGCAAGCGCAGCGTACATAAGTACGTGAGCATTGCGAACCCTGCCCAACGAAGAAGTTCACCACGCACAGCCATGACGTTTCGTGTCGTCTGATAAAAAGACACCTTCGGGTTGTGAGGTTAAGCGACTAAGCGTACACGGTGGATGCCTAGGCAATCAGAGGCGATGAAGGA
>NZ_JAERJY010000295.1:0-762 GCF_018257375.1 Providencia sp. JGM181
AGACAGCGTATATTTTGTATCACTCTTTATGATTAGAAATAGATGAGGGGGGATTGAAACAGAGGAGATGATAAATGGATAATAACAAGGCTACTATAAATAAAAACACCCTTATAAAAAGGGTGTTTAGAATTTGGAAGGTTATCAATATTAGATTAAGAAATCGTCTAAAGATTTGCCTTGTTCTTCGATTGCAACTTTAATTACTGCTGGAGTACGACCTTGGCCTGTCCAAGTTTTAGTTTCGCCGTTCTCATCAACATATTTATATTTTGCTGGGCGAGCAGCACGTTTAGCGCGAGTGCTGGTGCTTTTACCAGAATCCATAGTTTGCAGAAGGTCATTTAAATCTACGCCTTGTTCTAAAATCATTTCGCGAACTTTTTCCAGTTTGCGATTACGTTCTTCAACTTCAGCGCGAGCTTGGCTTTCTTCTTCACGACGTTCGTCAACAACGACAGTTAATTTTTCCAGCATTTCTTCTAAAGATTCTAAAGTGACTTCTCGTGCTTGAGCACGAAGCGTACGGATGTTATTTAATGCTTTTAATGATTCGCTCATTTTCCTGGTCTCAATTTTATATGTTGGCATGTGTACAGTAATAATAGAGTGCTATTTTAAATTCTGCAATAGCTAAATTACTTCGGTAGTTTAAAAGTTATCTTTAACGAATGCAATTTTTTTACAAAAGAATTATAAAAATTTTCGTTGCTATAAATTGCTCTATTATCAATAACGGTACTAATGAAAAAAGGTAATTAG
>NZ_JAERJY010000296.1:0-728 GCF_018257375.1 Providencia sp. JGM181
GCGATATATAAACCTAAAATTAACTACATATAAAGGTAATAACGGAATTTATCTCTGGCACTTTAAGCCACATTACGAGTAGGGATATCGCAACCTTTTGTAATTTATTTATTTTAACAAACTCACAGTGTTGGTAATGTGTAAATCATGCATTGGTTGAAAATATTGCCAAATTTCACCCTATTGTTTTTTACTCCTATTTTGTTTAAAAATAAAAACAGATTCGTGCTTACGCATTTGTTTTATTTAATATGTTTTGAAATTGATTCTTATTTAAGGTTTATGATGAGTTTGAAAAAAATAGAGAGAATTACAGAATCATTTTCTCAAGCTATCGCAGATGAAATTGCAAGCTTAAGAAGGAAAAGATTATTATCAGGTAGGCAATTAGGTTCACTCATTGGAGTTTCACAGCAACAAATCTCACGCTATGAAAATGGCATTTGTGAAATAACGTTATCTACTTTATGTCTTTTGCTTCATTACTTGGGTGTATCTTTAGAATCATTCTTCTTCTTTGTTTCTGAACGCATAGAAGCCAAGGAACCTGAGCTTTACGGTGAGTTTAATTTATTGTTTGAGCAACATGGTGCTCTAATTTCAAAATAAATAACCGTGGATTAACAATACTAAATTAGTGTTAAGTTTAATCTCATTTAAATTAATAGCTATTAGTGTTTCATTTCAATTAAATGAATCTCATTAATTAATAATCCACATTATTAATC
>NZ_JAERJY010000297.1:0-719 GCF_018257375.1 Providencia sp. JGM181
CTATATATAGGTATTTATGAGGTATTGGCTCAATAAAAGGTTGTAAAGATAAAAGGGAGTTAATATATAATTCAAAAAATAATATGTATTTGGTATATTTTTTAGACATTATAATTATATAAAGGAGGGTAAATTGGAATCTCAAATTGGAACTGAATTATCTCGTGTAGTCCGTATGTGGCGAGCATTGATTGACTATCGCCTCAAACCACTTAAACTCACGCAAACACATTGGGTAACACTGCATAATATTAGCCAGTTACCGCCCGAGCAGTCGCAGATTCAATTGGCAAAGGCAATTGGTATTGAGCAACCTTCCTTGGTCAGAACATTAGATCAATTAGAAGAAAAAAGGCTCATTTCTCGTCATACATGTGCGAATGACCGACGTGCTAAGAGAATCAAACTCACAGAGGAATCGGAGCCTTTCATCAAAACGGTTGATCAAGTGATTAATAATACTCGGACAGAAATTTTAAGTAATATTAGTCATGATGAACTAAGTCAGTTATCTTTATTACTGCTAAGATTGGAGAAAAATATTCTACGCTTACAGAATGATTCATAGACTAATAATTGTATTTTATAATTGATTTTTCATTCTATGAATGTAATTCGCATAAATATATATTAATCTAATAATTATAGCCACCATTCACATAATATGTACTTCTATCTAGTTACATTGTTTTATTATGTGAGGCGGCTTTGTATTTCAC
>NZ_JAERJY010000298.1:0-711 GCF_018257375.1 Providencia sp. JGM181
ACCTTATTTTTCAGTAAGACCTAAAAATAGGAATTCATCATGACACTGACTAAAACGTCACTCTATTCCCTGCTCATCCCCACCGCATTGTATGCGGCAAGTCTGGGGCAATCCGCAATGGCGGCAACCTCGGCCACCACTAAAATCAGTGCCAGCATTGTCGGCGGTGGCTGCCAAATTACCGCGCCCCCGACTGTTGCTATTCGTAACGGGGATCTGATTCCTGCTGAAGATATCACCACCACCAGCGATATTAGCGAAACTTTTGATCTCACCATTCTTGGCTGTAAGGGTTACGGGTTAGAACCCTCGATAACCATCGAAGGGGACACCAATAGTGACTCCGGTGAAGCGCTGTTTGTGAGTGCCGGCAGCACCAGTACAGGCTATGGCATTTTATTATCCACAGACGGTAACAGTAATTTTAACCAAAGTGACAACTTGGCAACGGATAAAGAAATCAAGGCATTGACCACCACAAACTGGGATAAAACCTTTGCCAGCACATTGGATGGAACCATCCCACTGAAAGCAACCGTCAGTTGTGGAACCTGTACTGCCAATGACTTACAAGGCGGCGAGTTAACCGCTTCATTAACATTTAATTTTTTCTATAAGTAATTTTAAAGGCTGCTAATAACAATGATACGAAAACTGTCTTTCTTTAGCGTGATTGTAGGGTTGCTATTACCAGCCAGTGAATTACAGGCA
>NZ_JAERJY010000299.1:0-710 GCF_018257375.1 Providencia sp. JGM181
ATACAATATATAGTGATTTCTTTATTTGAATGATAATCATTCGAATTATTGTCTATGCTGTTATTAACATTGGAAATAAAAAAATTCAGGGGGAGATGATTCAGTTAGCTACACTGAGAAAAAATATCATTGCAAAGTAGAAATAATTTACCTTATAACTGTATATACAATCAGGTAAATGAATCCTTTTGAGGAGATGTTATGTACCATCAATATTTAGTAGCCCCAGAAAACTTTCCGAAACCGTGGATCCATATTACGGCTGATGATGAAGGTGTGACGAGTATCTATTTTGTTGATGAAAAAACGGAGAAAGAGTCGAAAAACGAATTCTCAAAGCAGTGTGCGAAAGAACTAAAAGAGTATTTTAATCATAAGCGGAAAGTGTTTTCGGTTGCATTGAATCCGCAAGGTACTGAATTTCAGAAAAAAGTCTGGAAGCATTTGTGCGAAATTCCTTATGGTGAGCGCTGGAGTTATAAAGATCTCGCCTTAAAACTGGGCTCGGTTAACTATTGTCGAGCCGTCGGTATGGCCAATTCTCGTAACCCTATATCTTTGATTGTGCCTTGCCATCGTGTCTTAGGACATGACGGAAAGCTGGTGGGTTATACAGGAGGATTGGATATTAAAGATTGGTTACTTATTCATGAGAAGTAAACGCTAAAAAATTAACCATGAGTAATACTTACCTTTGTATTAATTACTAT
>NZ_JAERJY010000029.1:0-29193 GCF_018257375.1 Providencia sp. JGM181
GTATATACATTGAAATTTGAATTTTTATCGCTACAGTGGAGAAGGGAGATGGAGAAAAGTTAGACAACAATAAGTAGGATGCTGTTTCTACACAAAAACTTGTATATACATTTGATTTTTTATGTAGAAACAAGCAAATAACAGAAATGAGAGAAGCCTCACATTAAGCTGATAGCCGTTACAGGCGATACACGCGTTTTATACTTAACCTTGTGCATTCATCGCCACCAAATAAAACACCCCATAAATATCTGATATATTTTATGGGGTGCTCAACTCAACAATATTAACGTTTGATAATCTTAAGCTATCCGCCTAAATAGGCGCTGCGTACGGCTTCATTCGCCAATAAGGCTTTTCCGGTATCTTCGAGAACAATATGCCCATTTTCTAACACATATCCACGATCAGCCAATTTCAATGCTTGGTTGGCATTTTGCTCCACCAAGAAGATGGTCATCCCCTCTTCCCGTAGCTGCAAAATGGTGTCAAATATTTGCATGATAATAATCGGTGCCAGCCCCAATGAAGGTTCATCCAATAACAGTAATTCAGGCTGACTCATCAGCGCCCGCCCAATGGCAAGCATCTGCTGCTCACCACCGGACATGGTTCCTGAGCGCTGGTTACGACGTTCATGCAACCTTGGAAATAACGAATAAACCCGTTCAATACGCTCGTGATATTGATGGCGATCCGCAAAAAAACCGCCCATTGCCAGGTTTTCCTCAACGGTCATACGAGAGAATACCCGTCGACCTTCCGGCACTAGCGCAATGTCTTTGCGCATAATTTGTGGTGTCGGTAACTGAGTAATATCCGCTCCGCGATAAAGCACCTGACCTGAGGAGGCGCGAGGGTCGCCACATAACGTACTGAGTAACGTGGTTTTTCCTGCACCATTGGCACCAATCAGCGTGACAATCTCACCTTTTTGAATATTTAAGCTGACATCATGCAGCGCCTGTATTTTCCCATAATGGGTGGAAACTTGTTTAAATTCCAGCATCAGTAAGCTTCTCCCAAGTAGGCTTTGATCACATCAGGATGCTGGCGAATTTCGTTTGGTGTTCCATTCGCCAGAGGTGTTCCTTGGTTCACCACATAAATTCGATCAGAAATGCCCATCACCAATTTCATATCATGCTCTATCAATAAGATAGAGACATTATGATGGGTTCTCAGCTCCGCAATTAGCTCATCCAGATCGTTAGTTTCCTTCGGGTTTAACCCTGCCGCTGGCTCATCCAACATCAAAATTTCAGGTCGCGTCACCATGCAACGGGCAATTTCTAGGCGACGCTGTTGACCATACGCCAGATTCCCCGCTTGGCGGTTAGCAAACTCAGAAAGATTGACCCGCTCTAGCCATTTCACCGCATTATCCACCGCTTCGGCTTCTGCTCGGCGAAATGCTGGCGTTTTCAGTAAGCCTGAGAAAATACCGCTTTTCAGATGTTGGTGCTGAGCCACTAATAAGTTTTCAATCACCGTCATCTCTTTGAATAAGCGAACATGCTGGAATGTACGGATCACCCCAAGGCGAGCAATAGCTTGACCCGGAAGCCCTTCAAGATGCTTATCTCGATAGAGGATCGCCCCGCTCGTTGGCTTATAAAACCCAGTTAAACAG
This sequence comes from Providencia sp. JGM181, assembly GCF_018257375.1. NCBI lineage: Bacteria > Pseudomonadati > Pseudomonadota > Gammaproteobacteria > Enterobacterales > Morganellaceae > Providencia > Providencia sp. JGM181. Next base: position 1,634 of record NZ_JAERJY010000029.1, read on the forward strand.
TTAAATATGGTAGTTTTCCCTGCACCATTGGGACCAATCAGTGAAACGATTTCCCCTTGGTTTAACGTCAGTTCCACGTTGTTGACCGCAAGCAAACCACCAAAGCGCATGGTTAGGCCACTGACTTGCAATAACGGTACAGCCGAAGGCTGAATAGGCGTCGTCATGATCCGCCTCCCTGCACATTTTTCAGCTTCATTTGACGGCGCTGCATCGGCAATAAGCCTTGTGGGCGCCAGATCATCATCAGCACCATCAATGCCCCCAGCAGCAACATGCTGTATTCATTCAGATCACGCATCATCTCCCTTGATACTACCAAAATGATCGCGGCTAAAATCACCGACATTTGCGATCCCATCCCACCCAGCACCACGATCGCCAGTACAAAGGCTGATTCAGCAAAAGTGAAGGATTCAGGGCTGATAAACCCTTGTCGTGCAGCAAATAATGCTCCGGCAAACCCTGCAAATGTTGCACTGATCGTAAAGGCGGTTAATTTAATGCGCGTCGGGCTTAAGCCTAATGATCGACACGCAATTTCATCTTCACGTAGCGCTTCCCACGCACGTCCTAATGGCATCCGTAACAAGCGGCTGATCACGATCAAGGTGATCACCACCAGCAACAGCGCCACAAAATAGAGGAAAATGATCCGGTCACCAGGGTTGTAATCTAAGCCGAAGAAGTTATGGAATGTGTCCCAACCATCTTTAGCGGTACGGCTAAATTCTAAGCCAAAGAAAGTTGGTTTTGGCAGTTGGCTGATCCCGTTAGGGCCACCGGTGATCTCCGTATTATTTAATAATAAAATACGTACGATCTCCCCAAACCCAAGGGTGACGATCGCCAAATAGTCACCCCGTAACCTCAGCACAGGGAAACCTAATAAGAACCCAGCTAATGCTGCCGTTAAGCCGGCAATCGGTAAGCTTTCCCAGAAACCAAAATCATAATAGTGATTGAGTAAGCCAAAGGTGTAAGCGCCGATAGCGTAGAAGCCCGCATAGCCGAGTACCAATAATCCTGACAACCCAACTACGACGTTTAAGCCCAGCCCCAGCATCACGTAGATCAGGGTTAATGTGGCAATATCGACGCTGCCGCGAGACACCAAAAATGGCCAGATGATCGCCCCAATAATGATAGCGATCCCAATAATTTTTTGTCTAAGCGAGCCACCGTCAAAATCCGGTAACGCCCACGATTTTTTGGGTACGCCTTGCCACACTTTGCTTAATGCAGGGCGAATTAATTGATACACAAAGATAATGGCGATGCCGACAAAGATCCAATTCCAACGAACGTCTCCCCCTGATTCCACTATCAGCTTAGTCCCATCGAGTCCTAATTTTAGCCCCATCATAAATACGGCTAAAATAAAGAAGGTGACGGAGGCAATAATGGCACTGATCCAATTTTCTTTTCTCATACTTTTTCGACCTCCGGGCGACCCAGAATGCCAGTTGGCATGATCAACAGAACACCAATCAATAAACCAAATGAGACGACATCTTTATATTCCGTACTTAAATACGCCGAGGTCATGGCTTCCGCTACACCAAGGATCAAGCCGCCCAGCATTGCACCTGGAATACTGCCGATTCCACCTAATACGGCTGCGGTGAAAGCTTTCATTCCCGCCATAAAGCCAATATACGGGTTAATTACGCCGTAGAATTGCCCTAGTAATACGCCTGCAACCGCCGCCATCGTTGCGCCGATCACGAAGGTCAAAGAGATCACGCGGTCAGTGTTGATACCCAGCAGACTTGCCATTTTTAAATCTTCCGCACAGGCACGGCAGGCGCGCCCCATACGGGAATAGCGGATAAACAGCGTTAATGCCAGCATCGCAAGGAAGGTCACGATCCAGATAGTCAGCTGCATTTTGGTGACAATGGCAGAGAAGCCATCACTTTCACCTAATACCCACTGCCCAGTAATCAGGCTTGGCAACGCTAGATCGCGGGATCCTTGAGATAAACTGACGTAGTTTTGTAAGAAGATGGACATCCCGATAGCTGAGATCAGCGCAATCAGGCGCTTAGAGTGACGAACGGGACGGTAAGCAACCCGCTCGATACTCCAACCATAGGAGCTTGATACCACAATTGCCGCCACAAATGCCGCTGCAATGAGGATCCACCCCACATCGATACCGAGCATCATTAAGCCCGCAATGACAATGAACGAAACGTAGCTACCAATCATGTACACTTCACCGTGGGCGAAGTTGATCATCCCGATGATGCCGTACACCATGGTATAGCCGATAGCGATCAGCGCGTAAGTGCTTCCTAACGTTAGGCCATTGAGGAATTGCTGAATAAAATACAGAATTTGGTCTGACATAAGATTATCCTTTCAAACTACTGTCCCTCTATGGAGAGCAGAAGCTGGAAGCCCGTTACCAAGCTCCCAGCTCATCACTGAATATCATTTCTCAATACAGATGAGAGTTACTCTTGTGCAGTAGAGGTTCCGTCTTTGTGCCATTCAAACACACCGAATTCGAAACCTTTCAGGTCACCATTTGGCTTCCAGCTTAATTGCCCCATGACGGTATCCACTGGATTAGCTTTCAGATCTTTCGCCAGCACATCGGGTTCCGTGCTGCCTGTACGCTGCATCGCCGTGGTTAAGCCTTGGATTGCGGCATAAGTTGTCCATACAAATGGTCCTGTTGGATCTTCTTTTTTCTTTTTAATTGCATCGACGATGGATTGGTTAGCTGGAAGTTGGTCATAACGTTTCGGTAATGTCACCAGCATGCCTTCAGAGGCGTCGCCTGCAATATTCGACAGGGAGGAGTTACCCACACCTTCAGGTCCCATAAAGCGAATGTTCAAACCCGATTGTTTCGCTTGGCGTAAAATTTGCCCCATTTCTGGATAGTAGCCGCCGAAATAGACAAAATCGACGTTCTCTTTTTTCAGCTTAGCGACCAGTGCAGAGAAATCTTTATCACCCGCAGTGACCCCTTCAAACATCACTTCTTTCACGCCCGCTTTGTTCAAGCTTTCACGTACTGAGCGAGCCAAACCTTCACCGTATTGCTGTTTATCATGTACCACTGCAATACGCTTAGGTTTGATTTTTTCGATAATGTATTTCGCTGCGGTTGGACCTTGGTCAGAATCCAAACCTGTTGTACGCATGATCAACTGGTAGCCACGTGTGGTTAAATCCGCATTGGTCGCCGCAGGGGTAATCATTAGAACGCCTTCGTCTTCATAAATATCTGAAGCGGGCTGAGTGGAGGAGGAGCAGAGGTGACCAATAACATGTTTAATGCCATCGTTAATTACTTTGTTGGCGACCGCAACCGCTTGTTTTGGATCGCAAGCATCGTCGTATTCAACGGCAACCAATGTATCGCCGTTAATTCCACCCTTCGCATTAATATCCGCAATAGCTTGGCGAGCTCCCGTAAATTCCATATCTCCATACTGAGCAACGGGACCTGACATAGCGCCGACGACTGCAATTTTAATCTCTTTCGCCCATCCTGCTGGGCTTAATGCCATTGCGATACAACCCGCTAATAATGCTTTATTAATATTCTTCATTCGTGCGTCCCCGCCATCAATATTGTGTATGATTGTGAGTGTTTGTGATTGATTTATAATCAATCATTATAGGTGACAGGTTCAATGCCTGATATTTCAAAACATAGCCAATAAGGCCATATATTTCAGACCATTAAACAAGAGAATTATGCTAAATAGCAAATGAATGAGGCAGCTATTTACATCAATTGCAGAATAAAAAGCTAATGATAAAACGTGTATTTTTTGTAAATGCTAGTGTTATATTCCGGTTAAATTTGGCTTAATCCGAGGGAAACTCGGAAAATTCATCAATACCAAATTTTTCTCTTTGAAATTAAAAAATCGGTTACAGATCACTCTGCTGTTAGAATAGCGTGCAACATGCACCATGAAATGGATCAAAACAACATGAGACTTACCATCATCCCTCTGGTCAATCCTACTGAGCAACAATACATCGACTTATCGAAAATCTGGCTAGACCAGAGTCGAACTCAACTCGAACAAAATCTTGAGTCTGGTGTACGTTTTTATGGAGCGCGTTTTAATGAGCGATTATTAGCAGCGGCTAAAGTGGTTATTTATCAACAACAAGGTACGATCTGTGATTTTAATGTCCGTGAAATCACTCGCCGTCGCGGCGTTGGGTTATATCTTTTACAGGAAATTTTCCGTCAACAACCTGAAATCCGCCATTGGATCTTTGACTTGCAGGGCGTGGAACCGCAAAACAAAATCGCTTTGGAGAAATTTCTTGTTGCTTGTGGTTTTCAACCCGCCGAAGAAACTCATCATTGGCAGCTAAATATTGAGCCATTAGTATGAAACTTAATAAAATTCATCACGTTGCTATTATTTGCTCCGATTTTGCTAAGAGTAAGCATTTTTACTGTCAGATCCTTGGATTACAGCTTCTCGCAGAATATTACCGTCCAGAGAATGACTCATGGAAAGCAGATTTAGCTTTTGGAGAGCATTATCAGATTGAACTATTTAGTTTCGCCAATCCGCCCAAAAGACTCAGTTACCCTGAAGCGACTGGATTGCGTCATTTAGCGTTTGAAGTGGATAATATTGAGGAATGGATTGCCTATTTGGCACAAAATCAGGTGGTATGTGAAGGGGTAAGAATCGATCCGTACACTCAGAAGCGTTTTACCTTCTTTGCGGATCCGGATGGGCTACCTTTAGAGCTCTATTCTCACTAACGGAAATTATCAAAAACAGTTAATGAATCAGTTATCTGCATTTAAATTCTGGGCTAATAAAGCAGAAATAAATGCAGATAACGTTGATGAACGAGAAAGATTACATCTCGTCGTCTTCATCTTCCATAGCAAGACGCAGCTTTTTCATGGCATTCTTTTCAAGCTGACGAACACGCTCAGCAGAAACACCGTATTTATCGGCAAGCTCTTGCAGCGTCGTTTTGTTGTCATCATCCAACCAACGAGCGCGAATGATATCTTGGCTGCGCTCATCTAATGAGGCTAACGCATCAGCTAAACGGTCAGTTGCATGACTTTCCCAGTTATCATCTTCAATGGTATTGGCAAAATCAGAAGACTTATCTTGAAGAAAAAGCACGGGCGCAACAGGACCACCGAAATCACCGCTATCATCGTCGTCAGACATATCAAATGCCATGTCTTGCGCCGCCATACGGGATTCCATTTCCAGCACATCTTTGGTGCTCACGCCTAGCTCTTGCGCAACCATATCCACTTCTTCTTGGTTAAACCAACCAAGGCGTTTTTTATTCTTTCTTAAATTAAAGAATAACTTACGCTGGGATTTTGTTGTTGCGACTTTAACGATACGCCAGTTACGTAAAACGTATTCATGAATTTCCGCTTTGATCCAATGCACTGCGAAAGACACCAGACGCACACCCACCTCAGGATTAAAACGACGCACAGCCTTCATCAGGCCGATATTGCCCTCCTGAATTAAGTCAGCTTGTGGTAAACCATAGCCTGCATAGCTACGCGCGATGTGAATAACAAAGCGCAAATGGGATAAAATCAGTTGCTTAGCAGCTTCGAGGTCACCATCGTAATGCAGCCTTTCTGCCAGTTCCTTTTCTTCCTCTGCGGTCAGCATCGGGTAAGCATTGGCAGCTCGCATGTAAGCTTCAATACTTCCTTGTGGAACAAGCGCTAATGATTGCATGTCTTTGGTCATTAAGATCCTCTATGAATTGTACTGAAATGGGAGAGATTCGATACAGACAAACCGTAGTCTATCAGCTTAGCCGCGTTAAATAAATTATATACAAGAATAGTTAACCGCAGGTCAATATCTGACACATAATTAGAAAAGAAGTTCGTAGAAATTTATTTTTCCCATCGGGACCAATAAGTTAGCACCGATGGGAACAATTAAATTATTCAGGTCTGAAATGGCGTAAATGTTGTAATGTTGCCAGCCATGCTGCTACCCAGCCCACAATTGCAGACATTAGAATAATCAACAGAGCCTCTTCCCACAACAGCCCTTCAATGTGGAATTGCGTACCAAATACGCTTGCTACTTGCGCCACTAAATCGGACAACTGCCACACAAGTAAGAATGTCATAATGAGGGCGATCACCGCACCCAGTGCGCCTAACACAACCCCGCCATTTAAGAACGGCCGCATGATAAAGCCATCTGTGGCACCAATCAGCTTCATCACATTGATGGTATCGCGACGGGCAAAGATATTTAACCGCACACTATTACCAATCACTAAGAACAATGAAACTATCATTAAGATGCCAATCACCGATGCCACTTGCCCTACCAACCGTGTTAATGCCGCTAGGCGTGAGAACCAGCTATCATCCATTCGAACTTCTTCAATGCCGTTAACTTGGCTAACACGGTCGCGCAGTGTTGCTAGAGCATTCGAACCTTCAAAATCCAGTTTCGGGGTGATAATTGCCACCGCTGGCAGTGGATTCTCTTCTAGCATATCTAATGCGGTGCTAAAGCCAGACCAGCTACGGAATTCAGATATCGCTTGGTCGCGAGATAAGTAATTCACATGAGCAACACCATCAAGGGCTTCAAGCTGAGTCACCACATTTTGTCCACCTTGCTCATCGAGAGACTTATCCAGATAGACCGTCAACTGAGGCGTCGGGTACCACTGTTCAGCTGCTTGGGAAACGTTCTTCCAAACGATATAACACAGGCTTGGCAACGCTAATGAAATGGCAATGACCATCACAGTTAAAAAGGTTGCCAGCGGTTGACGTAGCATGTCAGCCAGTGCATTTAGCCAAGAGTAGCGCCACTGCTCACGCCAGCCGCCTTTGAGTGCTTTGCTTTTTGATTGCATGGCACGTTCTGGCTTCGCTTTGCGGACATTCTTAGCCATGTTGACCTCCAAGCATCCGACCTTCGCTTAAGGTCAATACACGCAAATTACGGCGTTCAATCAACGCAATATCGTGGGTTGCCATTAATACGGTCACACCCACGCGGTTAAACTCTTCAAATAAACGCATAATGCCTTCAGATAACTCGTTATCAAGGTTACCTGTCGGTTCATCCGCGAGAAGCATCGTTGGCTTATTCACCACTGCACGCGCAATTCCCACACGCTGCTGTTCACCACCAGACAGTTGGATTGGGAAATTTCTCGCTTTATCCAACAAACCGACTTTATCCAATGCAGCGCTCACACGTCGGCGAATATCTTCGCTACTTGCACCAGAAATAATCAGCGGCATCGCCACGTTGTCATAAACTGTGCGGTCAAATAACAGATGGTGATCTTGGAAAATCATGCCGATCTGTCTGCGCAGAAAAGGGATCTCTCTGTCTTTTAGTCGGCTGATATCGTGACCATTAAACAGAATATGACCCGCACTTGGGCGCTCAATACCACAAATCAGTTTAAGTAATGTACTTTTACCTGCGCCTGAGTGACCCGTTAAAAATGCCATTTCCCCAGGGCGTAGATGGAAATCTACCCCTTGGAGTGCTTGGCGGCCACCGCGATAAGCTTTACTCACATGTTCAAAGCGGATCATCGAAAATTATTCCTCTCGGGCAAATAGAGCCTCGATAAAGTCATCGGCTTTAAATGGGCGTAAATCTTCAATACCTTCACCAATCCCGATATAACGGATTGGAATACCGAACTGATCAGCGATTGAGAAGATTACGCCACCTTTTGCTGTACCATCGAGTTTTGTCAGTGTAATACCAGTTAAACCTACGGCGTCATTGAAAATTTTAGCCTGACTAACCGCATTTTGTCCCGTGCTCGCATCGAGGGTCAGCATAATTTCATGAGGGGCTGACTCATCAAGCTTTTTCATCACGCGGACGATTTTCTTCAGTTCTTCCATTAAGTGCGCTTTATTTTGTAAGCGCCCTGCGGTATCGGCGATCAACACATCGACACCTTTTGCTTGAGCGGATTGAATCGCATCAAAAATCACGGAAGCAGGATCAGCGCCAGTATGCTGAGCAACAACTGAAATATTGTTACGATCGCCCCACACTTGCAGTTGTTCAACTGCCGCTGCACGGAATGTATCACCCGCAGCCAACATTACGGACTTACCTTCTGATTGATACTGACGTGCTAATTTACCAATTGTTGTTGTTTTACCCACACCGTTAACACCAACCATCAGAATAACATAAGGTTTTTTACCTTCGATCTCTAATGGTTTGTCTACCGTGGCTAAAATATCAGACATTTCTTCACGCAGCTTACCGTACAACGCTTCGGCATCTTTTAGCTCTTTACGGGAAGCGTGCTGAGTCAAGTTATCAATGATTTTACGGGTAGTTTCAACACCGACATCCGCAATTAATAACTGCTCTTCTAGCTCTTCAAAAAGATCGTCATCGATTTTTTTGCCCTTGAATAGACCAAGGAAACCCGAACCTAGATTTTGACGTGTTTTTAATAAGCCTTTCTTTAGACGGCTGAAAAAGCCTTCTTTTTTCGGTTTCTCTTGCTCAACTGGCTGAGCTTTAGCTGCTTCTTCCTCTGCTAAACGTGCCGCCTCTGCCTCTTCTTCTGCTATACGAGCAGCTTCTTCTTCCGCTAAGCGAGCCGCTTCCGTCTCTTGACGTTCACGTTCCGCTTTTTCTTCCGCTTCTTTGATAGCGGCGAGTTCAGCTTGGCGTTGACGCTCAGCTTCTTCTTCCGCTAAGCGAGCCGCTTCCGCCTCTTGGCGTTCGCGTTCGGCTTTCTCTTCCGCTTCTTTGATAGCAGCGAGTTCAGCTTGGCGTTGGCGCTCTGCCTCTTCTTCCGCCAGACGGGTGATTTCCGCCTCTTGTCGTTCGCGATCAGCTTGCTCTTGCGCTAAACGAGCGGCTTCCGCTGCTTGGTATTCACGTTCCGCTTTTTCTTCTGCGGCTTTGATAACGGCTAACTCAGCTTGATGCTGGCGTTCAACTTCTTCTTCGGCAGCTTTAATCGCAGCCTGCTCGATTTGATGTTGGCGTTCCGCTGCTTCTTCTGCTTGGCGTAAAGCCTGGGCTTCTAACGCTTCTCTAGCCGCTTTTTCTTCTGCTATACGCTTTTCTTCTGCTACTTGACGCTCTTGCTCTGCATTTTCTGCCGCAATGCGCATCGCCTCTAATTGCGCTTTATGCTGGCGTTCTGCTTCTTCCGCGGCAGCCGTAATCGCATCTTGTTCAGCTTGATATTGGCGCTCAGCTTCATCTTCTGCCGCTTTAATTGCATCAAGTTCTGCTTGATGTTGACGCTCAGCTTCTGCTGTAGCGGCATCCTGTTGCTCTGTATCATGAACAACATCATTTTTCAGTTCGACATCAGGTTGCTGAGTTTCTTCTTCATTCTTACGACCAAATCCCAACCATGAGAAAAAGCCTTTTTTCTTATCTTTAGCCATCAGCCACTACACTCCTCGCGGTAAAAACATGGCGTTTAAAAATTAAATCGCAATAAAATTACATGCAGTCTATCATTTCATCGCGCAGCAACACATATCTGAAAGAAAAATCCTGACAATTTATTCTTATTTTTCTGTTAAAACCGTGAAACCGAAGCGCTACAATAGTCCCCAATAATTTATACATTCCTCAATGAACTAAGCAACTATACATATTATGGCAAAAAAACCACAAACAGCCTCCTTGGGGCAAATTCGTGTCATTGGTGGTAAGTGGCGTGGGCGAAAACTGCCTGTACGCGATAGTGAGGGCTTACGTCCCACCACAGATCGCATCAAAGAAACGCTCTTTAACTGGCTAATGCCAGTGATCCGTGATGCTCGCTGTCTTGATTGTTTCGCGGGTAGCGGCGCTTTAGGTTTTGAAGCCTTATCTCGCTTTGCCGAACACGTCACGTTTATTGAACTTGATAAACAAAATGCCAAGCTTCTTAGTGAGAACAAAGTCCGCTTAGACGCTGATAATGCGACCGTTATTAATAACAGCAGCCTCAGCGTTCTCAGCCAAGCAGGAACGCCTTGTGATGTGGTATTTATCGACCCACCTTTTCGTAAAGGGCTCCTTGGAGAAACCATCACTCTGCTGGAAAAAAATCAGTGGCTAGCTGATGAAAGCTGGATTTATGTAGAGTCAGAAGCGGAGTTACCACTTACTGACATTCCCGCAAACTGGCAGTTACACCGTGAAAAGGTCGCGGGTCAAGTTGCGTATCGTCTATTTATTCGTCAATCTGTTAATTCATCAAGTATGCAGGGAGAAAAAGATGCTGATTAATATCGGACGTCTGCTTATGATTTGTGTTTGGGGTTTTATGATCTTTAATATTGTGCATCCATTCCCTAAGCCATTGAAATATTTTATGGATGTCGCAATGGTATTTATGATTTTCATGCATGCATTGCAGACTATTTTCCTGAAAGCTAGCTTACCTAAAGATCAAAAGCTAACAGGGCTCCAGCAGACAAAAATTTTCTTTTTTGGCGTATTTGAAATGCTCGCGATGCATAAGAAAACAAAAGCGGCTATTGAAGCCGCTAAAAAGAAATAACCGTTTATTCAGAGGGTTCGAAGCGAATAAATCGCGTACCTTGTAGGGTTAGCTTACCTTTAGCACCCAATTTAACACCTTGGTACTGCTCTTCGCTGACGATCACCTTAATCGTTTCTCCTGAAGCTTGAGTCTGAAAATAAAGTTCATAGCGAAAAGTTTCAGGGGATACCACATCGCGCTCCCGAGAACGCATATTTGGATAAGGGTAATCTTTTTTCTCTTTTACGAGCACTAACTGACTGACAGGTAATGAATTATCGTTAATTTCATTCTGTTTCTTTTGGTCAAAAAAACGCTTAGTGGCTAACACGGCGATAATCGCAAGAACAATAATTAAGAGAATTGGCTTATTCATAATTTATATATTTAGCTTAGAATTATCATAAGTATATACCCTCTATCGCTCAAATTGCAGATAAACGCCATACAATTTATGCGAGACGCGGTATAGTTCATTTATATTTAATCGCTCTTGGTGATTTATCTTTTCCAGAAACTCTTAAGGATATGTGTATGATTAGTTGGCCATTCCTCGCTGTTTTATTTTCTGGCTGGCTGTACGTTGATGCAGCCTATCGTGGTCCTGAGTGGCAACGTTGGTTATTCCGCCCTATCACTTTACTTCTTCTACTATTCTGGGGATGGAGCTCTGACGACTTAAATGCGCAAACCTACCTGATTTTAGGCGGTTTGGTGCTTTCCTTAGTTGCCGACCTTTCGAGAATGTTTTCTAGTGAGCACTTGCTTACTTCTTTAGGGTTGATGTTCTTAAGCTATTTGGTCTACACCATTAGCTTTGGAATGCAATTCAACTTTGGTCTGTATCTGCCTTGGCTTATCGTCCCTATCGCTATCGCAGCCGTCACCTTGGTGCTGATTTGGGGAAAACTGGAAAGCCAACAACCTGTAGTTTTCGCCTCTATTATTATGAGCATGATTATGATGTGGGTGGCAGGAGACCAATACTTTGGCTTAGGTCGAGAATTTAATTTCTCGATTATGGTGGGCGCTTCTATGCTGTTTTTATCTCACTGCATCTGGCTAATTGCCCATTTCCGTTTTCCATTCAAAGCCTCTAAAGCAGTCGTAGCTGCATTCTACTTCCTCGGTCAGTTCTTTATTGTTCGTGCCATTTACTTGTAATTCCCCGCCAATTGATAAAACGTGCTATTTGAGAATTTTATCAATTGGCTTCCCCTTTTTCGTTTGACTCTAGAGTCTACTCCAAAGTGTAGACTTAACCTTAATTAGAGAACATGGTTAAAAACGCATCTAGAAAAAGGGGGCGCTTATGCACTCACACTCTCATAAAGATACCCATGCACACAGCACGTCTTGCTGCTCAGGAAACACTTGCTCATCCGCAGCTGTAGAGAATAGCAAAGCTGTGAGTCATGACGCATCATCCCATGAACATCATCATGGCGATGACAAAAATCATGCTCATGATGATGACGATGAAAAATCCCATCAACATGGTAGCTGCTGTAGCTCAACATCCGCTGCAAATGATGATGTAGAGCCCACACAAACCGCTAAACAGCGTTTTAGCTGGATTGTACGCGGGATGGACTGCCCAAGCTGTGCGGCTAAAATCGAAAACGCGATTTCCCAAATTCGCGAAGTCACTCAAGCCAAAGTCCTCTTTGCCACTGAAAAACTCGTCGTCGATGCTGACAAAGACGTCACTGCCGTCGTTCGTTCAACGGTCGAAGCCGCAGGTTACGAACTACATGATGTGGGTAGCGCGAGTGCAACATCAGCACCGCCACCAAGCTTATTGAGTGAAGCGAAGCCCGTCATCATTTTAGCTATCCTGATGGCAATCAGCTGGGGACTTGAGTTTGTTAATCCACAGCTGGGTAACGTTGCGTTTATCCTAACCACGTTATTTGGGTTATACCCTATCGCACGTAAATCATTACGTTTGATTCGTACCGGTACACCATTTGCAATTGAAACCTTGATGACCGTTGCCGCTGTAGGGGCGATTTTTATCCAAGCAACTGAAGAAGCCGCCATGGTTATCTTGCTGTTTATGCTGGGTGAAATGCTTGAATCCTACTCTGCGGGACGCGCTCGCCGAGGTGTTAGCGCACTCATGGCTTTAGTCCCTGAAGATGCCGTGCTTATCAAGGATGGACAAAAAACGTCAGTTCCTGTCGCACAGTTACGCCCTGGGGACATCATTGAAATTGCACCTGGCGGTCGATTACCAACCGATGCGGTGCTGGTTGCTGGATTCGCAAGCTTTGATGAAAGCGCATTAACCGGTGAATCCGTCCCTGTAGAACGCAATGCTGGGGAAAAAGTAGCTGCGGGCTGTTTGTCCGTCGATAAAGCCGTACAAATGGAAGTGGTATCAGAGCAAGGTCAAAATGCTATCGACCGCATCTTGCAACTGATTGAAGAAGCCGAAGAGCGTCGTGCGCCAATTGAGCGATTTATTGACCGCTTCAGCCGCATCTATACCCCAATTATCATGCTGATTTCTGCCTTGGTTATAGTGATCCCGCCAATGTTCTTCGATGCAGCATGGGATACTTGGATTTACCGTGGTCTGACTCTGTTATTAATTGGTTGTCCTTGCGCACTGGTTATCTCAACCCCTGCGGCAATCACTTCAGCACTCGCAACGGCCACTCGCCGTGGAGCCTTAATTAAAGGTGGCGCTGCATTAGAGCAATTGGGAACAGTCACCACGATTGCATTGGATAAAACAGGTACACTGACGGAAGGTAAACCACACGTCACCGATATCGTCGCTGTTGAAGGTCTGAGTGAAAGCGAGTTAATTCGTATCACCGCCTCGGTGGAAGTCGGTTCTCATCACCCACTGGCTAAAGCTATCGTCAACAAAGCTGAAGCGTTATCTATCACTGTTGAAGAAGCGTTAGAGCGTAAAGCACTCGCAGGTAAAGGGGTCGAAGGTTCTTTTAACGGTAAGCAAGTGTTAGTTAGCGCACCATCAAGGGTTGAGCCTCCATTAAGCAGCCAATGGCAAGCGAAAGTGGAAGAATTAGAGGCGCAAGGTAAAACGGTTGTCGTCACGTTAGAAGAGAACCAAGTTATTGGTTTAACCGCCCTACAAGATACCTTACGTGGCGATGCTGCTGATGCAATGGCTATGTTGAAATCACTGAATGTTAATGCCGTGATGCTAACAGGGGATAACCCACGTGCAGCCAGTGCCATCGCAAATCAGCTAGGTATGGAATTCCGTGCAGGATTGTTGCCAGAAGATAAAGTCACCGCGGTGATGGAGCTTAATCGCGATCACAACACCATGATGGTAGGTGACGGTATCAACGATGCCCCAGCCATGAAAGCGTCAAGTATTGGTGTTGCAATGGGTGGTGGAACTGACGTTGCTTTAGAAACTGCGGATGCCGCTTTAACCCATAACCGTTTGACTGGATTACCTGAAATCGTCGCATTATCCAGAGCCACACGGAAGATCATCCGCGAGAACATCACTATCGCCTTGGGCTTAAAAGCGGTTTTCTTGGTGACGAGCTTGTTAGGTATCACTGGATTATGGGTTGCCGTATTAGCGGATTCTGGCGCTACGGCATTAGTCACCGCCAACGCGGTTCGCTTACTGCGCGTTAAGCTGCCCGAAATCAAAAAATAGCCTTTCTTTAGTTTGATATCTCAACGCCGTAATGATGATCATTGCGGCGTTTTTTTATGCATGAAAAATTTAAAATCATTAATTACAGCAAAGAGTTACATGAATCATTCACCAGCTGAATTTAAGACTAACTTTTCTCCCGCACACAAAAATATTGGGTAATATCTCGGTCATCGACAACATTTGCTGAGCGTGGATATGGCTAATAGTGCAAGTTCAACACCCCATGATGCCGCCTTTAAAGGCTTTATGACGAAACAGGGCAATGCCCGAGATTTTTTTGAACTTCATTTACCTGAGCACATTAAACGCTTGTGCGATTTCGATACGCTTACCCTCATTAATTCAGCTTTTATTGATAGCAAATTGAGAACCCGGTTTTCCGATGTTCTCTATTCTGTTCAAACAAAAACGAGGGATAGTTATATCTATCTGTTAGTCGAACATCAGTCGACACCTGACAAGTTGATGGGCTGGCGTTTAATGCACTACGCATTCATGGCGATGAATCAACATCTACAGCAAGGACATAAAACCTTACCACTCGTTGTCCCCATTTTGTTTTATCACGGGAAAGCATCCCCTTATCCTTATGAAGAGGTATGGACGCAATGCTTGCCCCACCCAGAAATAGCCCATGACCTGTATAGCAGCCCTTTTCCGTTGGTGGATATCACCGTAGTTGAGGATACCGAAATAGTTAGTCACCGCAAAATTGCTGTGATGGAACTCGCAATGAAACACAAAAAACTGCGAAATGACCACCAGAGAGTCACTGAGCACTTCGTTCAAATATTAAACAACCACTATAATGACAAAGATGACGTGATCACTATCTTGAATTACTTATTTATCATCATGGATTCACCTTATTACACATACATTGTCGAGACACTAATCGACCAAGCCGAAAACCATCGAGGAACTATTATGAATATTGCACAGCGGTTAAAAAATGAAGGAAAAGTTGAGGGAAAAGTTGAGGGAAAGGAAGAAACTCTACAAGAAATTGCTTTAAAAAGCTTACAACTTGGTTTAGACATTGACGTTATCCGCAAACTCACTGGGTTATCAGCCAGTGAAATTCAAGCGCTTAATTAAATCGCAACATAGACTTATATCGAGAATAAAAAACAATGAATATTGCACAGCGGTTAAAAAATGAAGGAATAAAGGAAGGAAAAAAAAAGGCTCAATTCAAGGTGACATTGATGGGCTTACAACTTGGCTTAAACATAGAAACTATCAGCAAAATCACTGAATTATCAACCAGTGAAATTCAAGCACTTAGTTAAATCGCCCATCAACAATAGCCTCCTGCGAAGCAAAAAGGCTATCTATTAACAATGCCACTGACTAGGTATTACAGGCCGCTGGCTTTTTTGCGCAATAAATAACGATACGGTGCATTCTCCGCTTCAACCGCTAGCAGTTCGTGTTCCATAAAACGGCAAAAACCCGGAATATCGCGGGTGGTTGCGGGGTCATCAGCAATGATTAGCAACGTATCACCATCCGCCATATTACGCACGGTTTTACGCACCAGCATTACAGGTTCAGGGCAGCGCAGCCCTAGCGTATCAAGGGTTTTCGTTGGATTAGAAAATAAGTCAGACATAACACCACATTCTCTTGGTCATCAATGGGCTTATTGTAAAGCCACGAGCAGTAGATGAACAGTTTTGATTTTGTTGCGCAACGAGAGTATGATGCGCTCTTCCCAATTTAGGGATGTTATTCATGGGTTCCCTCACCCCATTGCCACTAAAAAGGTACAATATGTTTACGTTTACTCCGCAGCAAAAAGCCACTGCGTTAATTTGGCTATCGTTGTTTCATATTTTAATTATTACATCCAGCAACTACTTGGTGCAGTTACCCATTAATATTTTTGGGTTTCATACTACCTGGGGTGCGTTTACCTTTCCCTTTATTTTCCTTGCTACGGACTTAACGGTTCGCATCTATGGTGCGCCATTAGCTCGTCGAATTATCACTGCGGTCATGTTACCGGCATTATTAATTTCGTATGTGATTTCTGCTCTGTTTTTCCAAGGAGAATGGCAAGGTTTCGCGGCTATCATGACATTTAACCTGTTTGTTGCACGTATTGCGGCGGCAAGTTTTATGGCATATGTCCTCGGCCAAATCTTGGATGTCAGCGTATTTAACCGCCTGCGCCAAAACAAACGCTGGTTTGTGGCTCCCGCCTGCGCCATGTTTTTTGGTAACTTGATTGATACCATCGCGTTCTTTTTTATCGCGTTTTATCAAAGCAGCGATCCGTTTATGGCAGCAAACTGGATGGAAATCGCTCTCGTTGATTACGTATTCAAGCTATTAATTTGTATGCTGTTTTTCTTGCCAGCTTATGGTTTATTACTGAACTTTATTTTGAAGACTTTCTTCGCTACCGCCAGTAAGAAACAATTATCCCCTCAGCACTGAGATAAAAAAGGGAGATAAGCCATCACTTATCTCCCAAGGGGTTAACTTGATTAATACCTAACTACTTTTCACATTACTCAACACAACAATTGATTATTCGAGCGCGCGAGCCAGTAGTGAAATTGGGTGTTCACATTTCTTACTGGTGGACATTTCAATTTGCCATTTACAGGTTTCACAGTCGGTGATCACCATATCCGCACCGCTCTCTTCAATTTGACGGAACAGCCCAGCCCCAATACCTTGGGAAACTTCGTAGTTCTCTTTTTTGAACCCGTAAGTTCCTGCGATACCGCAACATTGTGAATCTAAAACAATCAGTTCAACACCCGGTACGCGCTTGATCAATTCAAGGGTGTAGGATGTCCAACCCATTTTTTCCATATGGCATGGTGTGTGATAAGCCACTTTTAATGGAGTGTGTTTCAGTTTCAGCTCGCGCCCTTCTTCCAGCAGACGATAAATGTAGCGGGTCGCTAGTTCAATGTTATCGCGCATCTCAGAAGTATCGACATCCAGCACATGGGTATATTCATCACGAATGGTAAATGTGCAGGTCGATGAGGTCGCCACGACGGGAATATGTTTCTCCAGAATCGTCTCTTGGAGTGATTCCAAATTCACATTCGCTTGGCGTTTCGCTTGCTTCATAAATCCGTTTGCGATCAGTGCCACACCACAACATTTTTCACGTTTTAATAGCTGAACACCGATATTCATCCCGTTGAAAACTTTGATTAAATCTTTACCCAATTGTGGATGGTTATAGTTCACGTAACAGCCGTGGAAGAATGCCACCTGTTCCTCAAATTTCGCCTGCTCTGCGGCTTGTTTACCGTACCAACGACGGAAAGTCCCGAATGAGTATTTCGGTAGCTCACGGCGATGGTCAATTTTAAGGGCTTTATCCAGAATTTGGCGAACGGGTTTTAAGCCTGTAATGGTGTTGACTACAGGGGCAAATGGGGTCGATAAAGAGCCCATAATGTCTGTATGGCTTAAAATCGCATCACGCAGTTTCGGTTTCTGCTGGCTATAGGTATTACGAGCGCGCGCGATAATATCGCCAATCTTCACATCAGACGGGCAGGCCACTTCGCAACGCTTACAGTTGGTACAGAATTTCAATGCATCATCGTACATCATCGGATCTTTTAAGCGTAAACGCTCACCATCAGGACCCGCTTGTTTTGGTCCCGGATACAGTGGGTTCGCTTTTGCCACTGGGCAATAGGTGGTACAAACGGTGCACTTTATACAGCTTTCAAAGCTTGCATCTTGAATACTCATTGCGCCACCTCCGCCTGCATGGCTTTATCTTTAGCAAATTCATTAACGATTTCATTCGCGGCATATAAGCCACTGACCAGTGAAACCCCTGCGCCACAACCTTGAGTCAGCGGATCAAACCCGCTTAATACTGCACCCGCAACATACAGGTTTTCGATGGTTTCACCGTGTTTTTTACCGCGTAAATTCTCATCGGTTTGTACACCAAACGCCATATATGGCTGAGATGCGAAGAACTCTTTATTTGTCCATTTGGCGCGGTCGCCGATTTCGCCTAAATCCAAATGCATCAAGGGTTCATACACTTGGTCAAATTTCGCTACCAAGCCGTTATTAAAGAAACTTCCCGTCGCCAACACAAAATGTTTAGCTTTCAATGAAATATTACCGTGATTACGGGTTTGCACAGATTCAATACGTGACCCCACGAAATTGACGGAAGTGACTTTATCACCCGGCATCATGATCCCGCCTTGACGGCGGAACTGGCGTAATAGCATTTCATGAAGGCGAATACCTAATAAAGATGGTGGTAATGTTGGCAGTAAAAATAGCGGCTTACCTAAGCGTTTCTGTAACTCTAGCATTGGTTCTTCACTGTCTAGACCAATACACGCAGGCATAAACACCGCATCCGCATTGGCGACTAACGGTGCAATTTCTTCCACGATTTGCGCCATATTTTCAGGTCTATCTAACCAGCGTGCTACGTTAATCGCTCGGAACTCGCTTGGGTTTTCTCTTAAACGATCAAGCAGTGGCAAGTGAACATAGCACGCCTCAGCTTCTAATCCTTGACGATCCAACTCATCCGCCACCATTTGCGGTTGAAAATCGAGGAAACCTTCAATACCCACAACCGCAATTTTGCCTAATTCCATCGGTTGATGAAGTGCAGTTGTTGGCACCGACTCAGGGCTAAGCCATGTCATTCGCTTATGACCTAACGGCGTAATACGGTAATGGTTTTCTTCGCAAGAACCTTTTAGATGTAGCCCTGCTTGCTGTAGTGTAGTCTGTGCCAATTGAGCCAGCTCAGCGACTTTTTCTGCCCCAATCAAACTGTACGGATGACTCGGTGCTTGTTGTTCTAGCGCTTCCAACATGGACAGCGGTTGCTCGACTTGAGTACCATCAGGAAGATGCGTTAATAAATCCAATGAACCCGACGAGAAATGCAGTGCGTTCTGCCCTGCACTCACGATGGCACAAGAAAGTCCTGATTGAGTCAGACGAATTCCACAGATAAGACCGGCAAGGCCTCCGCCCATCACTACTGCATCATATTTCATTCTCTGCCTCCTTCTGAGCAGGCTGGCTCAATGTACTTTCATTCATGCCACATAATCCGTGATACACCCAACTGGTAAACTCGCTTTCACGCAAAGCATCCCCCCAAGCAATTGGTCTCACCCCTTTCCAACGCTCATTTAAGAAGTGCCCCAGTTGCTGCTCGGTTTCATGTGGTGTAGTGACGTTAAAACGATTGAGTAATCCCGCCGCGCGGCAAGCACAAAGTTCACCTTGGCACGTACCCATGCCTACACGGGTACGACGACGTAAATCAAGCAAGTTATTGACGGTTAAAGATTCCACCGCATAACGAACCTCACCCGCCGTCACCGCTTCACACTCACACACTAAGCTTTTATCTAAACGATTAGCGCTGAGGATCGCAGACGCCCTATCACCATGTCGATAAACCGCAGAGCCACGAATAGGTGCAGGGATAGAGACCACATTACGCAGCGCTTCTTCTGCACTGTGTTGAGAGCCCGGCAGTGGTGCTTCCGCCGTCGTGCATGAGGTTGTGACACCCAATTTTTCACAGACTTTATTGGTCGCCCATTCTGCCATTAAGCGATAAGTCATTAACTTACCGCCCGTAATGGTAATGAAACCGTCTAAACCATCGCGTTTTGCGTGGTCGAGTAACACGATACCGCGGCTTACGTTACGACCAGAAGGGTCATCATCACTCGCCACTAATGGGCGAACACCCGCATACGCGCGTAAAATGCGCGTTGTCGCTAATGCGGGTGACAACATAGAACCTTCGCGGATCAAAATATCCACTTCTTCTGGTGTCACATACATATTATCGATTTGGTCATATTCGATGTGCGTTGACGTAGTACCAATTAAAGAAATGGTATCCCCCGGAACCAGAATGTCCGCATCTGCCGGTTTACGACAACGATTGATCACCATATTGTTAAGACGGTGACCTAAAATAAGTAATGCTCCTTTCGCTGGGAACATTTTGATTTTCAGATCGGCGTATTCGGCAATTTTCTGTCCCCAAATTCCGCCAGCATTCACCACGATTTGCGCATGAATATCATATTGGCGCTTAGCTTGATGGTCATAAACCGTCACGCCGCGGACTTTATCCCCTTGGCGGATCAAGCCAATCACTTCATGGTAAGTCAGCACTTTAGCGCCATGTTCGCGCGCATCGAGCATATTTGCAGCGGTTAGACGGAATGGGTCGACAGTACCATCAGGCACGCGAACCGCACCAATTAAACGCGGGTTAACTGAAGGCTCTAAGCGAATAGCTTCCGCGGGATCAATCGCTTGAGCATCGATGCCAGCGGATTGGCAAGCGGTGATAAATTGCTGCTGATATTCGAGGCTATCTTCAGGTAGGGTAATAAAGAGTCCATCGGTTTTTTCAACACAATGATGAGCAATACGCTTAAGAATTTTGTTTTCTTCTATACACTCTCTTGCCGATTCACTATCTGTCACGGCATAACGAGCACCACTGTGTAGCAAGCCATGGTTACGCCCTGTTGCACCTGTCGCAATATCATGCCGTTCTAGCAAAACTGCTTTTAATCCACGGCGAGCGCAGTCACGAGCGACACCTGCACCTGTTGCGCCACCACCGATAATGATGACATCCGTTTCAGTCACAGATGAGCCATTCATGTCGCATTCCTCACGTTAATCAATCTTCACTATTCGATAAGTATAGTTTCTATTTTTATAGTCTATAGTTAATATAAGCTCAAAAAAGCGCTCAATGTTTGATAAGGAACAAAAACGAAAGTCAAAAGTACAAATTAGGTACATCAAAGCGCGGAAGCGTGATAACCCTCACAAAATAATTCACAATTTTAGTTCCATTCCATTCACAAATCGCATTAACTATGCAGCCAGATAAACAAAATCAATAATTGTGCGTTAGATTACAGATAAAATGTTTTTTAACGATTAAGATTTAGCGCAATTAGAAAATAAAAGCGCTTAAAGAAACTCGATTGTTTTCGTTTTTGTTACTTCTCCCATAATAAACGCTCAACAACTTCACAACATATGTGAAATGAAGAGCATATAACTACTGACATGCCATCGGAGGCTTTATGTTACGCATGTTTAAACCCGCCGCTCATATCGAGAGGCTGCCAGCGGATAAGATAGATCCCGTCTATCGTAAATTACGTTGGCAGATTTTCCTGGGGATTTTCTTCGGTTACGCAGCATACTACTTAGTTAGAAAGAACTTCGCCCTCGCAATGCCTTATCTCGTTGAACAAGGTTTCTCTAAAGGTGACCTTGGTTTCGCATTATCTGGGATTTCAATCGCCTATGGTTTCTCCAAATTTATCATGGGCTCATTTTCTGACCGTGCTAACCCTCGGTACTTCTTACCGGCAGGTTTGATCCTCGCTTCACTTGTCATGATATTCATGGGCTTCGTACCATGGGCAACGTCTAGCATCATGATTATGTTCGTGTTGTTATTCTTATGTGGTTGGTTCCAAGGTATGGGTTGGCCTCCTTGCGGACGTACCATGGTTCACTGGTGGTCACAAAAAGAACGTGGCGGAATCGTCTCCGTTTGGAACTGTGCGCATAACGTCGGCGGTGGTCTGCCTCCATTACTGTTCCTGTTAGGTATGGCATGGTTTAACGACTGGAAAGCTGCGCTATATATGCCAGCATTCGCGGCTATTTTAGTGGCAATGATTGCCTTCGCATTAATGCGTGATACTCCGCAATCTTGTGGTCTGCCACCAATTGAAGAGTACAAAAACGACTATCCAACAGACTATAAAGCCTCTGATGAAGAAGAATTAACCGCTAAAGCTATCTTCATGAAGTATGTATTCCCTAACAAACTTCTGTGGATGATTGCTATCGCTAACGTGTTCGTATACTTACTGCGTTACGGTGTTCTGGACTGGTCACCAACTTACCTGCGCGAAGTTAAACACTTCACAATGGATAAATCTTCATGGGCTTACTTCCTGTATGAATATGCGGGTATTCCAGGAACGCTGCTGTGCGGTTGGATGTCGGATAAAGTCTTCCGTGGTAACCGTGGTGCGACAGGCGTGTTCTTCATGACCTTAGTGACTATTGCAACTATCGTCTTCTGGATGAACCCAGCGGGTAACCCAGGCGTTGATATGGCATGTATGTTGATTATCGGTTTCTTAATCTATGGCCCTGTCATGCTGATTGGTCTGCACGCTCTTGAGCTTGCACCTAAGAAAGCAGCAGGTACAGCAGCAGGCTTCACCGGTTTATTCGGTTATCTTGGTGGTTCTGTTGCCGCAAGTGCTATCGTCGGTTATACCGTTGACTACTTCGGTTGGAACGGCGGTTTTGCTGTGATGATCGGTGGTTCTGCACTGGCCGTTGTTTTACTGTTCATCGTTATGCTGAGCGAAAGTAAACATAAACGTGAACTTGCTAAAAACCAATAAGCGACCGCTTATGTTGAGTTGATTAGCTAGATTGATGGGTTATATCAAGAAAAGGATATAACCCATTTTTTTACCCAAAATTTGTTATCGGCACCATTTTATATCTGCAAAAGTATTTATCTATAAATTTATCTACCTATAAAACTGTTTACCTACAAGTTCTTTACTTACAAAGAATGATTACCAAGGAGATTTACTGATGAATTTTCAATTAAAAACATTAGTCGCAAGTATGGTCTTAGTGATGTCAGTGTCCGCGGCTGCCGAAACGGCAGGTAAAGTGGTGATTGCCCATCGTGGTGCAAGCGGTTATTTACCTGAACATACCCTTCCAGCGAAAGCGATGGCGTATGCGCAAGGCGCGGATTTCCTCGAACAAGATTTAGTGATGACCAAAGATAATGAGCTGGTTGTTCTTCATGACCACTATCTGGATCGCGTCACTGATGTAGCGGATAAGTTCCCAAATCGCGCACGTAAAGATGGTCGCTACTATGCCATTGACTTTACCCTACCAGAAATTAAGTCTCTGAAATTCACGGAAGGTTTCGACATTGTTGATGGCAAAAAAGTCCAAAGCTATCCAAACCGTTTCCCTATGGGTAAATCTGATTTCCGCGTCCACACCTTCCAAGAAGAGATTGAATTTATTCAAGGTTTGAACAAATCAACGGGTAAAAATATCGGTATCTACCCTGAAATTAAAGCCCCTTGGTTCCATCAACAAGAAGGCAAGGACATCACCAAGAAAACCTTAGAAGTCCTGAAAGAGTATGGCTATACCAACAAAGATTCTAACGTTTATCTGCAATCTTTCGACCCAATTGACCTAAAGCGCATCAAAACGAAACTGATGCCTGAAATGGGAATGGATTTAAAACTGATCCAATTAATCGCTTATACCGATTGGGAAGAAACACAAGAGCAGAAGCCAGACGGTACTTGGGTGAACTATAACTATGATTGGATGATGAAGCCGGGTGCGATGAAAGAAATTGCAACCTACGCAGATGGTATTGGCCCTGATTACCATATGCTCATTAGCGAAGATTCTACGCCAACCAATATCAAAGTGAACGGTATGGTGAAGGAAGCTCACGCGAACCATATGGCGGTGCATCCATTTACTATCCGTGTGGACAAACTGCCTAAGTACGCGAAAGATGGTCAGCAGTTATATGACATTATTTATAACCAAGCTGATGTTGATGGTGCCTTTACAGACTTCCCAGATTTAGGGGTTAAGTTCTTAGAGCAGCAAAAGCAGAAGTAACTCTCCCTCACTCTCTTGAGCCAATTGCAAGTCAATGACTCGAGAGAGTCTTTTCAATCAGAATAACGACTCTCTTACTTAGACTTTAAACCTGAATTTGCTGCAATAAAAGCTGAGCGTCATTTTGCTGAGCAATAAGGCTGGAATGTGGATATTCACACGCCAATGACAGCGCCACAACATGGCGAGCTACACAGCCTTTCCCTAAAAGGGCATCAATATCATAAAGATGCTCTGATAAATTAGGTACTTTCTGTCGTGCATAGCTCTCGATGCACTTTCCTTTATCATTTTCTTTCACGCCACTGTGCCAAACCCTATCCAACTGCTCCCCTGAATACTGAAATTCACACTGTGTTTTCAGTGCATTTGCGAAAGATTCTTTATCTGTAGATATCGGACGCAGGAGCTTTGCTTTGATAGGCGCTCTTAAACGTTCGTAAAATCCTTGAGGTGCAAGTAATAGGCTCGCGGCTTCTTCACTCGCCGTCGAATCTAACTGAAACGCCAAAATAGCGTATAGCTTGGGTTCAAAGGCATTTTCATACAATGCTAATAACCATTGACTGAACGACTCGGCGGGCAATACCTCAACAGATTCCAGCGTCAATGACAAACGGGTAGCTTCCTGCTCAATCAGTTCCTGCCAGTTAGACTCATTATCTTCAGCTTGCCAATATAAGGTAATCGGCTGAGTAAGAGCCTGTTGATGATAATACTCGGCAATAGGCGCAAGTAATTTTCGCACCACTATTTCTTGTTTTTCCCATGAAGGAAGTGATTTCAATGAGCTTAGCGTCAATACATTATCTTTATTGGGTGGTAATGAAGATAAAGAAATACCGTTTTGCTGCTCTTCATCGATTTGCGTTAATCGAGTATACGTTAGCACCCCAAGGTGCTTGCCTGCCCAATAACGCCATTCTCTGCGAGCATCATCTAACATATTGGTAAAAAGTTGATAGCGATAAGCAGCGATTGAGTAGATAAAAAATCGAATAAAACCCACCAACAGCGCGGGGCAAATAACGAATACAATCATCAGCATGGTGTTGCTGGTAGTTGGCGATAGCATTTCATTTGTGGATAAATAGAGGCTCAGCCCAAATCCAAGAGCCCCCACAATCAGCATAATCAAAAACCAAAGTATCCAACGAGGTACTTTAGGGGCTGGAGGATGCTCTAATGATGGAACTCTCCAGTTCATCATGATTGTTCACCCGACGATGATAAGCTCGCAATAAGCGTACATCCACATTCAGTTTGGAAACCATTCAGTGCCGCTTGACGACCGGATATTAAAATGCGCGTTGAGCCGGGTAAAATCGCATTAACGCCATGCCCTTTTTTTGGACAATCCACTTTGTCGCCCACTAAAGCGATGGGTTTACCATACATAACAGAGCCAGATGCAGTAATCACTTCACCGCCATGAGTGGTTTTGTCACCTAAACGAACAAGTGCGCGCATATTAAGATCCTTTTATTGGTTATCCGGTTGTTTTGAATATTCAAACGTGCCGTCCCATTCAGGGAGCTCAGCAGGTGGGAGCGGGACTATTTTATCGATATCGGGGAACTTGGCGGTTTCGTCAGAAGCATCCATTTCTTTGACGATTGCATAATAACGTAATGAACGTTCTTTATCAGATTTTACGCCAAGATAATCAATACTTCCTAATATTGTTTTTGGGTCAAAAGCACCAGTTAAAGTTGACGCTGAATGTCGATACCCATTTTTTGTAGATAGCTGATAATATTTTAATGTTCCACCAGTATCTTCTTCAACATTCCATAAGTAATTTGCCAGACGATATGCGGCTTCTCCATTACCTTGATTTGCAGAGCAATCCAACATTTTTTTCCCAATATCAGGGCGATAAGCTGGATTATCTCTATCCGATAAACGTTGAGATACAAAAATATCGCCAATTACATATTGGGCTTCGGGGCTACCTAAATCAGCTGCTTGACGAAAGTAAGTTAACGCTTTCGTTCTGTCAGCAGCTACGCCATAACCCGTGTCTAGATAATGCCCCATTTGGTAATAACCGTAACTGATGTTCAATTTAGCCATTTTTTGAATAATATCCCACACCTCTTGGGCTGGACCTTTACCTTCAATGGGGGAGACCTTGCCATAACTGATTAAGTTACTTAAGTTAAGCATGGCTTTGGGGTGATTACGCTCTGCCGCTTTACGGTAGAGAGCACCAATTTGAGCATAATCCCGTTGAGATTTATTGACCTTTTCAAGTTCACGGGCTTGTTTAAACCAAATGTCGGCTTCAGGATCAACGGGAGGCAAGGTGTCTTTTTCATACACACAGATGAACGTTAAGTCGGGTTCTGTTTTTTGAGCCGGCGGCGACTCTTCTTTTTTATCCATCGGGTTGCAAGCGCTCAGTATCAACATGCTACAAGTCAATGCACCACATTTAAATATGCCGCGAGCAATGGATTGATGATGAAATAAAAAGGAGAGATTCATCTTGGTTATTTCCCCTCCGCCTGTTTTTTATATTCAAACGTACCATCCCATTCAGGGAGTTCGGCAGGTGGTAGCGGGACAATATTATTGATATCAGGGAATTTAGCGTAGGGATTATTACTCAACTCTTGTTCAATCAGTTTATAACGTCTAACGCGTTCTGGATCTATTTTTTGCCCCACATAATCAAGATCATTGTTTGGGTCATTAGTATTAAACGCATCAGCTAGTGTAGAAGCGCCAAGTTCATGGCTATATTCAGCTGACTTTTGATAAAAATACAATGCCTGTGTATAGTTCTTTTTAATTTTATAATCAACACCGAGGGTATAAGCTGCTTCAGAATATCCCTGCTCAGCAGAGCACGCCAACATGGTTTGACCTAAAATCCAACCGATACGATTGTGGCTGAGTGGCATCCATAAATCGTTCTCCGATAACATACTGCGCATCAGGATTCCCCATTACTGCAGCTTTAAGCATATATTGAAATGCGGCTTCGGAATCTTGTTCAACGCCATACCCTTGTTGTAAATAGGTGCCCATAATGAAGTAACCAAACGGGATGTCCATTTTGATTAAACGTTCAACAAGGTCAATGACCTCTTGTTGCCTGAATTGACCTTGTGCTGGGGCTACATCACCTGCCGCTATCAGCGCTTGTAAATTCCCCATAGCTTTATAGTGGCTTTTCATGGCGGCTTGGCGATATAACGCCCCAATACGGGCATAATCTTTTTTGCCTTTTTGTTTTTCTAAATTTCGTGCTTCTTTAAACCACGCATCCGCTTCGGGGTCGAGGGGGGGAAAACGATCTTTTTCTTGTACACAGGTAAATTGAAAGTTTTTTAAATTGTCATTCATTTTGGTGTTAGTCGCACAGCCGGATAGCCATGCGACCATACATAGCCCACCCAGTATTTGCCAATACTTCAAGATATGGCTTTGCATTATTGTGGCTCTTTTTGATATTCAAACGTGCCATCCCATTCAGGGAGTTCAGCAGGTGGGAGCGGAACGATTTTATCGATATCGGGGAATTTGGCTGTTTCGTCAGAGGCATCTATTTCTTTGACTATTGCTTCATAGCGGGCTGAGCGTTCTGGATCCGGTTTTACCGCTAGATAGTAATAATCTTTTGAGGTTGTATTAATTTTAAAAGTATCAACTA
>NZ_JAERJY010000002.1:0-93457 GCF_018257375.1 Providencia sp. JGM181
CAGGATCAAGTGATTAAAAAGCGGTAGGACTAGGATCTCATTTATATTTACACATCAGGTAATTCTAATAAGGTCTCTGCTTATTAGGTGTAATTGGTGAAGCGATTTTGAATACAAATAATACCTAAATTCCTATGCATATTTCTAATATGTGGCGGATTTTATTTATTTTTTGAATGCAAAATCGTAAAGAAAAATAGCCTAATAAATAGGCTCTAAGCCACTCATAATAGGAAATAGAAATGGCAGGAGATAACTCTATTCTTTCTCCCCATGGCATTAATCGCCGTGACTTTATGAAGTTGTGTACAGCGCTTGCTGCGACAATGGGGTTAAGTGGAAAAGCCGCCGCTCAAATGGCTGATGCGGTGAGTGATCCAGAACGTCCACCCGTCATTTGGATTGGTGCTCAAGAGTGTACAGGATGCACAGAATCGTTGCTGTGTGCGACTCACCCAACCCTCGAAAATTTAATTCTCGATACCATTTCTCTCGAATATCACGAAGTTCTCTCTGCGGCTTTTGGTGAGCAGGTTGAAGAGAACAAGCACAATGCTATTGAAAAATATAAAGGTAAGTATGTTTTAGTGGTCGATGGTTCGATTCCACTGAAAGATGATGGCATCTACTGCATGGTGGCCGGAAAACCTATCGTTGAGCATATCCGTATGGCTGCTGAAGGTGCGGCTGCGATTATTGCTATCGGATCTTGCGCTTCTTGGGGTGGGGTTGCTGCGGCTGGGGATAACCCAACAGGCGCGGTTGGCTTAAATGAAGTTATCAAAGATAAAACCGTTATCAACATTCCGGGTTGCCCGCCAAACCCACATAACTTCTTAGCAACAGTTGCCCACCTGATCACCTATAACCGTCCACCAGCGTTGGATAGCAAAAATCGTCCAATGTTCGCGTACGGTCGATTAATTCATGAACACTGTGAACGCCGTCCACACTTTGATGCGGGGCGCTTCGCAAAAGAGTTCGGCGATGCTGGTCACCGTGAAGGTTGGTGTTTATACCATTTAGGCTGTAAAGGGCCAGAAACTTACGGCAACTGTTCAACCTTGCAATTTTGTGACGTTGGCGGCGTGTGGCCAGTGGCAATCGGGCATCCATGCTACGGCTGTAACGAAGAAAATGTGGGCTTCCACAAAGGTATCCACCAATTAGCGAATGTGGAAAACCAAACACCACGTTCCGAAAAACCGGATTTGAATAATAAAGAAGGTGGACAAGTTTCTGCAACTGCCGTGGGGTTAATCGGTGGTGTAGTCGGTCTGGTGGCGGGTGTCAGTGTGATGGCTGTGCGTGAGTTAGGGCGTCAAAAACGTCAAAATGATACCAACTCACGGGGAGAATAACCGTGGATAGACGAAATTTCCTTAAGCTCTCAGCTGGGGGAGCGCTGCTTGCAAGCACCACTTCACCGAGCTTGGCGGGAGCGGAAAATAGGCCGCCAATTCCGAATGCGCTGGGTATGCTGTATGACTCGACACTCTGTGTTGGGTGCCAAGCGTGCGTCACCAAGTGTCAAGATATTAACCATCCTGAGCGCAACCCTGTTGGTCCTCAAACATGGTCAAACAATGACAAACTGACGCCATACACCAACAACGTGATCCAAGTGTGGAGCGATGGCTCAGGCTTGCATAAAGATCAGGAAAAAGATGGCTACGCCTACATTAAAAAACAGTGTATGCACTGCGTTGATCCTAACTGCGTCTCTGTTTGTCCTGTTTCTGCGCTAACCAAAGACCCAAAAACAGGCATCGTGCATTACGACCCAGATATCTGTACGGGTTGTCGTTATTGCATGGTGGGTTGCCCATTCAACATTCCTAAATATGCTTATGACGACAAATTTGGTGCAATTCATAAATGTGAGCTGTGTAACCAAAAAGGCGTAGAGCGCTTAGATAAAGGCGGTTTACCGGGTTGTGTTGAAGTGTGTCCAACAGGCGCGGTGATTTTTGGTACTCGTGAAGAGCTTCTCGCCGAAGCGAAAAAACGTTTATCGCTGAAAGTGGGCGAAGAGTACGGCTTCCCTCGCCAAACTGTTCATCACAATGACCCGAACGTGATGCCAGCACCGAAATACCAGCAGCATATTTACGGTGAGTTGGAAGGTGGTGGTACTCAGGTCATGGTGCTTTCTGGTGTGCCATATCAAAATCTGGGACTGCCAGAGCTAGATGAACTGGCAACCGGTGCACGTTCTGAAAATGTTCAGCACACCTTGTATAAAGGCATGGTTCTGCCTCTTGCGGCGTTAGCGGGACTGAGTTTCTTAGTGTATCGCAATACCAAGAATCATGATTCTCATGACGACAAATCTCATGACCATAAAACGCATGACGACCAAAATCATAAGGACAAGGGGGACGACTCTAATGGCAACGCATGATAAAGAACAGCCGCTAGGTGGGCGTTTAGTCAGTTGGCCAGTGATTGTCTTCGGACCGTTTGTCATCCTGTGCCTGATTTTGATTGTAAAACGTTTAGTGTTTGGTCTGGGTTCAGTCTCTGACCTGAACGGCGGATACCCATGGGGGATCTGGATTGCCTTCGACTTACTGATTGGTACCGGTTTTGCCTGTGGTGGATGGGCGTTAGCGTGGGCAGTGTATGTCTTTAACCGCGGTGAATATCACCCGTTAGTACGTCCTGCACTGCTGGCAAGTCTGTTTGGTTACTCTCTCGGTGGTTTGTCTATCACTATCGACGTGGGTCGCTACTGGAACCTGCCTTATTTCTATATTCCAGGGTACTTTAATACCAACTCTGTGCTGTTTGAAACCGCAGTGTGTATGACTATCTACATCGGTGTGATGGCGCTGGAGTTTGCCCCTGCAATTTGTGAACGCTTTAATTGGAAAGTGTCATTAAAACGCCTGAATAAAGTGATGTTTTTCATCATCGCATTGGGTGCGTTACTGCCAATGATGCACCAATCGTCTATGGGTTCACTGATGATTGCCGCAGGGCATAAGGTTCACCCGATTTGGCAAAGCTATGAAATGTTGCCGTTATTATCGCTACTGACCGCCTTTATTATGGGTTTTTCCATTGTGATTTTTGAAGGTTCCTTATTGCAGTCAGCGTTAAAAGGGCAAGGGGCTGATGAACGACCTCTGTTTGTTAAGTTAACCAATATCCTTCAAGTGTTCTTAGTGCTGTTCTTGGTTTGCCGTTTCGGTGAACTGATTTATCGCGGCAAGATGCACTATGTGATGGCGATGGATTTCTACGCCATGATGTTCTGGATTGAGACTGCATTAATGGTGATCCCGCTGATTATCTTCCGTATGCCATCCCTGCGTACTGACTCAAGATGGTTATATATCAGTGGATTAAGCATGTTACTGGGTTCTGCGCTATGGCGTATGAGCTACTCACTGATCGCCTTCAATCCTGGCGGTGGATATGACTATTTCCCAACCGCAGAAGAGATATTAATTTCCATCGGTTTTGTGGCCATCGAGGTGTGCGCATACATCTTGTTAGTTCGCCTATTACCGATTATTCCAGCAATAAAAAAATCTAATTCAAGTCCTTCTCAGGCCCGAGGTAAAGCATGAGCCAACGTATAACTATCGACCCGGTAACTCGTATCGAAGGTCACTTACGCATTGATTGCGAAATCGAAGATGGAAAAGTCACTAAAGCGTGGGCATCCGGCACCATGTGGCGTGGTATGGAAGAGATCGTAAAAGGGAAAGATGCCCGCGATGCATGGATGATCATGCAGCGTATTTGTGGGGTATGTACCACGGTTCACGGGATCATTTCTGTGCGTACTATTGAAAGCGCACTAAATCTTGAAGTGCCTGTTAACGCGCAATATATCCGTAATATGATTTTGGCGGCGCATACTATCCAAGACCATATTGTGCATTTTTATCAGTTATCTGCGCTGGACTGGGTAGACATTACTTCTGCATTAAAAGCTGACCCAACCAAAGCGGCGAATATGCTTAAAGGGGTCTCTACATGGTCGTTAAACAGCCCTGAAGAGTTCACCCGTGTTCAAAACAAAATCAAAGATTTAGTCGCCAGCGGTCAGTTAGGTATTTTCGCTAACGGCTATTGGGGTCACCCTGCGATGAAATTGTCGCCAGAAGTGAACTTAATTGCGGTGGCTCACTACCTGCAAGCGCTGGAATGCCAGCGTGATGCTAACCGTATCGTAGCACTGCTAGGTGGTAAAACACCGCATATTCAAAACTTAGCGGTGGGCGGTGTTGCTAACCCAATCAACCTTGATGGTATTGGTGTACTTAACCTTGAGCGCTTAATGTACGTGAAATCCTTTATTGACCGTTTAGGGGATTTTATTGAACAAGTGTACAAAATCGACGCGGCAGTGATCGCATCGGGTTATCCAGAATGGTTAGAAATGGGTAAAGGCGCCAAACACTATATGTGTGTGCCTGAAATGCCGATGGATAACAAAAATGGCAGCTTCTTGCTACCGGGTGGTTATCTGGAAAATGGGGATTTCAGTACTTATCGCCCAATCACTAGCCACACTGACGAATACCTGATTAACGGTATTAAAGAGAGCAGCAAGCACGCATGGTACAAAGATAACGAACCTCAAGCCCCATGGGAAGGTACCACAATTCCAGACTACACAGGCTGGGATGATGACGGTAAATACTCTTGGGTTAAAGCGCCAACCTTCTACGACAAAACTGTGGAAGTGGGTCCATTAGCTGACTTGCTGTGCAAACTGGCAGCGAAACATGAGCCAACTGAAAAACACTTTAATGACGTCGTTGGTTTATACCAAACCTTAACAGGCAACACGATCACTAAAGACCAGCTCGAATCAACATTAGGTCGCATTATTGGTCGTACTGTTCGTTGCTGCGTGTTAAACGAAACCTTGTCTATTCAATGGCAAGCGCTGGTGGATAACATCGGTAAAGGCGATCACACCACCTTTATCAAACCAAACTTCCCACAAGATACGGTTATCAAAGGGGTTGGTTTTGGTGAAGTGCCTCGTGGTCTGTTATCCCACTGGGTGGTGGTAAAAGACGGTAAAATTGAAAACTATCAAGCGGTTGTTCCATCTACATGGAACTCGGGTCCACGTAATTTCAATGATGAACCAGGTCCTTATGAGCAAGCGCTAGTCGGAACTACGGTGGCTGATCCATCTAAACCATTGGAAGTCGTTAGAACGATCCACTCCTTCGACCCATGCATGTCTTGTGCGGTGCATATCGTCGATACAGAAGGCTCCGAAGTGACTAAGGTGAAGGTGCTGTAATGCGTATATTAGTCTTAGGTGTTGGCAATATTTTGCTGAGTGATGAAGGTATCGGTGTGCGCATTGTTGAAGCACTCGAAGAACGTTATCACTTACCAGAATGTGTTGAGGTATTGGATGGTGGAACGGCAGGCATGGAGCTGATTGGCGCTATGGCGGATCGTGATCATCTGATTATTGCGGATGTGGTGCTGTCGAGTCAGCAGCCCGGTAGCATTTTGGTACTGCGCGATGCCGAAGTACCCGCGCTGTTTACCCGTAAAATCTCACCCCATCAGTTAGGGCTTTCCGATGTGTTATCGGCGCTGCATCTAACCGATGAGTTTCCAAAGCGTCTGACACTGGTGGGAATTGTGCCTGAGTCGTTAGAACCGAATATCGGTTTAACGGCGACGGGGCAAGCTGCATTAGAGCCTGCACTGCAAAAAGTGATCGAAGTGCTACGCAGTGAAGGGTTAGAGATTATCGCAAAAGAAGAGTGTCTCCATGCCTAATGAATCCATGCCAAAAGAAATCCAAGGTTACTCTCAAAACCCGCAGCCTCTGGTTCAGGCTGCTTTTGAACGAGTCGCTCAGCAATCGATGCATGATTTGTCCTTCTTGCATCCGACAATGGGCATCTATGCCAGTGCATTTTCGTTATTTGAAAATCAATGGGTAGGGGCGGTTATCACCCCTTGGATGTTGAGTGCGATCATCCTGCCGGGTCCTGACCAATATTGGGAGTATCGTGTTGTTGGGGAGAAACTTGGTTTGATTCTCCCTTACGGCGAAATGACATACACCGTTGGGGAACTGGAAGGGCTAACTCAATATTTGGCGTGTTCATTAATGTCGCCATTAGACAGAAAGCTAACTGCAACGCAGGGTGAACATCTGGCTGATGACTGCGCGCGGATGTTGCTCTCTTTACCTGTGACGGATCCTAATGTCCCTAAATCGCCGGAACGTCGCGCTGTGTTCGCTCGTTATCTGGGAGACCAATAATGCATGAAGTCTCTTTATGCCAAAGTGCTGTTGAGATCATTGAACAGCAAGTAAGACAGCATCAGGTGAAAAAGGTGACCGGCGTTTGGTTGGAAATTGGTGCACTCTCTTGCATTGAAGAGAGTGCCCTTCGTTTTTGTTTTGATATCGCGTGCC
Source organism: Providencia sp. JGM181 (assembly GCF_018257375.1). Taxonomy (NCBI): domain Bacteria; kingdom Pseudomonadati; phylum Pseudomonadota; class Gammaproteobacteria; order Enterobacterales; family Morganellaceae; genus Providencia; species Providencia sp. JGM181. The sequence continues at coordinate 6,422 of NZ_JAERJY010000002.1, forward strand.
GCGGAACCGTGGCACACGGTAGTCAATTGCATATCCTGTATCGTCCTGCTCAAGCATGGTGTTGGGATTGTAGTAAAAGTGTTGATGTCCACACTCACGACGCCGCTTGCCCTAAATGTCACGGTTTTAACCTCAAAGTTGAGAACGGTGACAGCCTGCGAATCAAAGAATTAGAAATCGAATAGATTTTTGATCTAAGAACCTTTTGTGTGATTTAGAGCGAAAATTGTGAATTGACCTTGCGGTGAATCAACCTATTTTTCTGATGTTGCACTAAGCTAACTTCATCACTCACTTATGGAGTAATCATTATGTGTAGTACTTGTGGCTGTGCTTCGGGAGAGCGCAGAATTGAAGGTGATGAGCACCAACATCACCATGATCATGACCACCACCATGGACATGATCACCATCACCCTCATGACCATGATCATCACCATGATCACCATTCTCATGGACATGACCATGATCATCATGACCACGACCATCATCACCATGACCACTCTCATGCAGCAGAACATAGTGGTAAAACGGTGATTATTCATCACCATTATTATCATCAAGGTGATGTGAACCACTACTATCAATCTGAGCCCGAAACCTGTGGCGTGAAGATTGAAAAACATAAGCATAAACATAAGCACGAGCATCCGCATTCTCATGATCATAGCCATGAAGCGGAATCCACTTTTGCCCCCGCAGGTGAACACCATGACCTCGATTATGGTCAAGGTGAAGCGGGAACCCATGCGCCGGGTATTAGCCAAAAACGTATGTTACAAATTGAGATGGATGTTCTGGATAAAAACAACCATCTAGCCGAGCACAATCGCGAAGATTTTGTGGCAAAAAATATTTTGGCATTGAATCTCGTTTCAAGCCCCGGCTCCGGTAAAACCACCTTACTGACTGAAACCCTATTGCGTCTGCGTGACAAATTGAACTGCGCGGTGATTGAAGGGGATCAGCAGACTACCAATGATGCTCAGCGTATTCGTGAAACAGGCGTGCCAGCGATTCAAGTGAACACAGGCAAAGGCTGCCACTTAGATGCACAAATGGTGCATGATGCGGTTGACCGTTTAGGTTTGGATGAGAACAGCTTGCTATTTATTGAAAACGTTGGGAACTTAGTCTGCCCAGCAAGTTTTGATCTAGGGGAACGCCATAAAGTTGCGGTGCTATCTGTCACTGAAGGTGAAGACAAACCCTTGAAATACCCGCATATGTTTGCGGCGTCAGACATTATGATCCTCAATAAAATCGACTTACTGCCTTACTTACATTTTGATGTAGAAGCCTGTATTGCCAATGCAAAACGGGTGAATCCGAACATCCAAGTGATCAAAGTCTCTGCCACTAGCGGTGAAGGGATGGATGCTTGGCTAGCATGGCTGGAGACTCAGCTATGTGCTTAGGAATACCGGGTAAAATCGTCGCGGTGGGCGAAGATGTCCACCAATTGGCGCAAGTTGACGTCTGTGGCGTGAAACGTGACGTGAACATTGGGCTGATTTGTGAAGGTGACACGGCAGATCTGCTAGGTCAATGGGTCTTGGTACACGTTGGCTTTGCAATGAGTGTGATTAACGAAGAAGAGGCTCAGGCCACCCTTGATGCGCTAACGGCAATGAGCCAGTTAGACCATGAAGTGGGAGACTTTACAGGGCTAAATTCGGGAGCAACAGATGCAGTACGTCGATGAGTTTCGCGACCCTGCCTTGGCAAAAGCCTTATTGGCGCATATCCGCAAGCGTATTGCGGATATCCCAAGAGCCAAGCAGCGCCCATTACAGTTAATGGAAGTGTGTGGTGGTCACACCCACGCCATCTTCAAGTTTGGTATTGACCAACTTCTTCCTCCTGAAATTGAATTTGTGCACGGACCGGGTTGCCCAGTCTGTGTACTGCCGATGGGACGAATTGATGGCTGCATTGAAATAGCTGAACGTCCTGAAGTTATTTTCTGCACCTATGGCGATGCGATGCGTGTGCCGGGTAAAAATGGCTCTTTGCTGGATGCGAAACGCCGTGGTGCGGATGTGCGGATCGTTTATTCACCCTTAGATGCGTTAAATCTTGCCCAGCAAAATCCTGAACGTGAAGTGGTATTTTTCGGTTTGGGATTTGAAACCACCATGCCGAGTACCGCGCTGACACTACAACAAGCGCGTCTGCGCCAAGTGAAAAACTTCTCAGTATTTTGCCAACATATCACCATTATCCCAACCCTTCGTAGCCTGCTTGAACAGCCTGATGTGCGAATTGATGGCTTCCTTGCGCCGGGGCACGTCAGTATGGTGATTGGCGCCCATCCTTATCAATTCATTACCCAAGAATTCCATAAACCGCTGGTAGTTACAGGGTTTGAACCTCTCGATATTTTGCAATCTCTTGCCATGTTGGTGGATCAAATTGCGGATGGTCGCTGTGAGGTGGAAAACCAATATAAGCGTATCGTGGCGGATGAAGGCAACTTGCTGGCACTGAAAGCCTTGGACGATGTGTTTGAATTGAAAGCCACCAGTGAGTGGCGTGGATTGGGGGAAATTGCAGGTTCAGGTGTGCAGTTAACTCTTGATTACCAAACCTTTGATGCAGAGCTGCGTTTTAATATCCAGCCTCATCAAGTGTCGGATGACCCTCAAGCACGTTGCGGTGATGTGCTCACGGGGCGTTGTAAACCAAATGAATGCCCGCTGTTTGGGCAACGTTGTACACCACAAACGGCATTTGGCGCGTTGATGGTCTCTTCTGAAGGAGCCTGCGCCGCGTATTACCAATATCGTCGGGAGGCGTAAAATGAGCTCGGATTCTAAAAACGTGGTTACTATGGCTCATGGTAGTGGTGGCTTAGCCATGCAGCAGCTGATTGAACAGCTGTTTTTACAGGCTTTTGCTAACCAAGCTCTCGATGAACGTGAGGACCAAGCGCGCCTTTCTCTCGCTGAAATGACCGCATTAGGTGACCGTTTAGCATTCAGTACCGACAGCTATGTGATTGACCCTATTTTTTTCCCCGGCGGCAATATTGGGAAACTGGCAGTTTGCGGTACGGTGAATGACGTGGCGGTTAGCGGTGCTGTTCCCAAATACCTCTCTTGCGGTTTTATTCTTGAAGAAGGTCTGCCACTGTCAGATTTGCAAACCATTGTGGAATCCATGGCGGCAACCGCTAAAGCGGCGGGAGTGCAGATAGTGACGGGAGATACCAAGGTTGTACAGCGTGGCGCGGCGGATAAAGTGTTTATCAATACTGCGGGTATTGGCGTGATCCCAACCGAAATTCATTGGGGCGCTCAGCAAATTCAAGCGGGAGATAAAGTGATTGTCAGTGGGACACTGGGCGATCATGGTGCGACCATTTTAAACTTGCGTGAACAGCTCGGTTTAGAAGGGCAACTCAGCAGCGATTGCGCGGTTTTAACTCCGATCATTGAGCCTTTACGTGATATTGATGGTGTACGCGCTCTGCGTGATGCCACTCGTGGTGGTGTAAATGCTATTTTGCATGAATTTGCGCAAGCCAGTGGTTGCGGTATTTCCATCAATGAAGGGGATTTACCCGTTTCTTCCGCCGTTCGTGGCGTGTGTGAGTTATTAGGTTTAGAACCCCTTAATTTTGCCAACGAAGGCAAATTAGTGATTGTGGTGAAACCCGATGTGGAACAGCAAGTTTTAGCCGTATTGCGTCAACATCCATTAGGCGTTAATGCCAAAACCATTGGTTATGTGACAGAAAATAAACAGGTGAAGCTGGTGGGTATTTTTGGTGCTTCCCGACTGTTAGATTTGCCGCATAGCGAGCCATTACCTCGAATTTGTTAGTTATTTGTACCCTAAAAACGGTACCTGAAAACGGTACCGAAATGAAAAAATCACCGACTAGAGGGATATATGATTAAAAAATTAGCGGTTGCCATGTGTTTAATGGGATTAACCCTGCAAGCACAAGCGGCTGAGCCCGCATCATCTACACACACTTTACGACTTGCCATTGGCGCAGAACCCACTGAAGGTTTTGACCCAATGTTGGGTTGGAGCCACGGTAGTTACTTGCTCCTGCATAGTCCACTCTTAAAGCAAAAAGCGGATCTTTCTTGGCACAGCTATATGCTCGAAAGCTACACGCACAATGCAGATGGTAAAGAGTGGACGCTGACCTTGAAAAAGGATCTGAAATTCTCAGACGGTTCACCGTTAACCGCTAAAGATGTGGTATTCAGCTACAACAATGTGGCAGCGAGCGGCGGTAAAGTGGATATGGGTAACTTCGCGAAAGCAGAAGAAATCGACCCGCTGACCGTGAAAATTACCTTATCCTCCCCGCAAAGTACCTTTATCAACGTGTTGGGATCGTTAGGGATCGTCTCTGCGGATAAGTATGATGCAAAAACATACGCTCATAACCCGATTGGGGCAGGTCCATACCGTTTAGTCGCATTCCAACCGGGTCAGCAACTGATTGTTGAGCAAAACCCATACTATGCCGGTCCTAAAAATGACTACGGCAAAATGGTGTTTGTATTCCTTGATGAAGACGCCGCATTTGCGGCTGCACAGAGCGCTCAACTTGAAGTTGTACGCATCCCGCCAGCGGTCGCAAGTAATGCAAATAATGTCCCTAACATGAAGCTCATTGAGCGTTACAGCGTGGAAAACCGCGGGATCTCATTCCCAATTCCACCGGCTGGCGAAAAAGATGCTCAGGGCAACCCAATCGGTAACGATATCACTTCCGATGTCGCCATTCGTAAAGCCATAAACTACGCATTAGATCGCAAGCTGTTGGCGGAATCTGTCCTTGAAGGTTTTGCTGTTCCTGCTTATACCGGCGTTGCTGGGTTACCTTGGAATAACCCTAAATCGTCATTCAAAGATGGGGATTTAGACAAAGCCAAAGCCATTTTGGAAGAGGCTGGCTGGAAGCTGAATAAAGACGGTTTAAGAGAGAAAAATGGCAAAGTGGCGAAACTCACTCTGTGGTATGCCAGTGGGGACACAACTCGCCGCGATCTAGCCCAAGCGATCCGCTCAAGCTTAAAACCACTCGGCATCGAGATGGACTTAAAATCGGGTAGTTGGGAAACCGTTGAACTGCATATGCATGCTAACCCAACGCTATTTGGTTGGGGCAGCCTCGACCCAATGGAGTTAGTCCATAACTACAGCAGCAAAGCCGCGGGTGTCGGCTTCTACAATGCGGGTTACTATAAAAACCCAGCGGTGGATGAAATTATCGAAGAAGCGCTACGCCAACCTGACCAAGATGCCGCTATTCCGTTATGGCAACAAGTGGACTGGAATGGCAAAGTGGGCGTTGGTATCCAAGGGGATGCAGCATGGGCTTGGTTGATGAATGTCCAGCATATTTACTTATCGAATCAATGTGTTGATTTAGGTAAAAGTGCCCCTGAAATTCACGGATCTTGGTCTGTGTTGAATAACGTCGATGAATGGAAGTGGACTTGTAAGTAATGCGAACGACCTTTGGGCTTTTATTGCGATTTATCTGTCTGTTAACGGTAACAGCGGTAGGGATTTTTATCCTACTAAGCTACTCGCCGATTGATCCGATCAAAGCCTATATTGGTAATGACTTGATGCATGTGCCCCCAGAGCAATACCCGCTAATTGCGGCGCGATGGGGGCTTGACCAACCGCTTTGGATGCAGTTTTGGCGCTGGTTTTCACAAATGCTTCAAGGGGATTTGGGGTATTCGATGCTGTACAATACCCCAGTTTTACAAGTGATTTCTGACCGGATTGTTCCTTCACTGGCTTTGCTCGGCAGTGCGTGGGTGTTTTCCGGCGTGGTTGGGTTTGGACTTGGGTTAGTGGCGGGTCGCTATTTAAACCGCTGGCCTGATAAAATCATTTCGGCATTTTGTTATTTACTTGCCTCAATTCCCGTCTTTTGGATAGGTTTATTGTTGCTTTCCCTGTTTGCGGTTTCTTTAAAATGGGCACCCATTTGCTGCGCATGGCCGATAGGCCTCGATGAACAGACCGCCACATTCTCACAAAAAATTCAGCATTTGATTTTGCCCGTGATTGCCCTTGGCATGTTGGGCGTGGGCACCATTGCCTTACACACCCGTGCGAAAGTGGCCGAAGTGATGAATAGCGAATTTATTCATTATGCACAAGCGCAAGGGGATAAAGGCTGGTCAATGATGGGCTTCCATGTGCTTAAACACGCTATCACCCCTGCGATTTGCTTGCAGTTTGCCTCTGTCGGCGAGCTTTTTAGTGGCGCATTGTTGGCGGAGAAAGTGTTTGCGTACCCAGGGTTAGGACAAGCCACCATTGATGCTGGATTACGCGGAGATGTGCCATTGTTAATGGGGATTGTGATGCTGTGCGCCGTGCTGATTTTCTTCAGTAATACGATGGCGGATTTGCTATTGAAACGGGTGAATAAGGGAGTGATAAGAGAATCATGACCTATAATCCTAATCGCGCACTGATTAAATTAATCCTTTCATTAAGTTGCCTGATTTTATTAGGTGGCTACGCTTTTTGGTTGCTTTCGTCTGATATTGAAATGAGCTTGCTAGATAGGCGACAGGCGCCGTCATTACTGCACTTATTTGGGACAGATAATTTAGGGCGCGATTTATTTGAGCGTACATTTCAAGGGATTGCTACTAGTTTACAAATTGGTTTAACCGCGTCGATAACCAGCGGCATTATCGCCTTGGTGATGGCGGGGTTATCTTCGCTCAATAAAAGCATGGATTATGTAGTACGCGGTATTATTGATGCGCTCCTTGCTCTACCACATTTACTGCTATTGGTGCTGATCTGCTTTACGCTGGGTGGTGGAAAGATGGGGGTGATTTGGGCGGTGGCATTAACCCACTGGCCTAAACTGACATTAATCTTGCGCTCAGAACTGTTGCGAGTTCAGCAAACCGATTACATCATGCTATCCCATCGTATAGGTAACAGCGCCTTTGAGCGTTTACGTTACCATTATTTACCGATGTTGCTTCCTCAATGGATGGTCGGGACATTATTAATGTTTCCGCATTCCGTGTTACACAGCGCCGCGTTAAGTTTCCTCGGATTTGGGCTCGCACCCCATGAGCCATCACTGGGTATCCTGCTTTCTGAAGCGTTACGTTATTTGAGTACTGGTGCATGGTGGATGGTCGTTTTCCCCGGAGCGGCATTGATGGGGTTAGTTCTACTATTTGACCAATTTGCGAAATCGGCTCAACAATTGTGGTTAAGGGAAGCAACATGCTGAAATTTGAAAATCTGGCCATTGATGTGGCGCAATATCGTTGGTTGGGCAAAAAGCAATGGTCTCCACTACTGCAAGATATTTCGCTAGATATTCAACCTGGTGAAATGGTGGCGCTAATTGGCGGTAGCGGTGAAGGTAAAAGCTTATTACTACAAAGCGCATTAGGATTATTGCCAGAAAATATGCGCTGCAAAGGGAATATCGAACTGAATGGTCAAGCCCTGACGGAGAAAACCAAATCTCAGTATCGCGGGAATTCGTTGTGTTATGTGCCCCAAGGGGTGAGTGCGTTAAATCCATTAATTCAGATTGGTCCTCAGCTCGAACGCGCCGCTGTACTCAGTGGGCAGCATATAAAAATGCACGATGTGGCACGACACCTACAAGAATACAGTTTGCAATCGAGCCTAGTGAATCACTACCCAAGCCAGCTCTCAGGAGGAATGGCAAAAAGGGTATTGGCGAGCAGTGCCACGCTTTCTCGCGCGGAATATATTCTCGCCGATGAGATCTCTTCATGGCTGGATGATGGGCATGCGGTGCAATTACTCGATAATATTAAATCTCTATGTCGTGATGGTCGCGGCGTTCTATGGGTGACTCATGACCTTTCTATGGCGGTGCGTTTCGCCGATCGTGTAGCACTACTGCGTAATGGTGCGCTTGAAGAAGTACTGAGTAGCCAAAAACTCAAACAAGGTGGTGGCGGACAATGGATCCAATCTTTATGGAATGCCCTGCCTGAACATCAATTTATGATGTTGGATGAGTGGAGGTAGCCAGATGCTAGAGATTCAAAATCTGCGTATTGAGCAAGCGGGTAGGACATTGTGGGATAACCTGAATTTGTCATTAGCAGACAATGAACGGTTGGGTATTTCCGCTCCCAGTGGATTTGGGAAAACGACGCTAGGACGTGTGCTGGGTCAGTGGCAACAACCAACACATGGACAAATTTTATTGAATGGTGCGCCAGTTCCCCATCGCGGTTATTGCCCAATCCAGCTAGTCCCCCAGCACCCAGAAAAAAGCTTTAATCCCTATCGTACCGTGGGTTCCAGTGTTCGCGATGCATGGGAACCGGATACCCAATGGTTAGATTACCTTTCTATCAAACCGCAATGGTTAGAACGACGCCCCAGCGAGTTATCGGGCGGAGAACTTGCGCGGGTAGCTTTACTCCGCGCCCTCGATCCTCGAACCAAAGTGCTGATCGCTGATGAGATTACAGCCCAATTAGATGCCCATCTTCAAAAGGAAGTGTGGCAGCATTTGATCCGTATTTCACAGCAACGCCCCCTCGCGATGATTGTTTTTAGCCACAATAAAGCGCTGCTAGAGAAAGTGTGTACCAAGGTGTGGACGGTGGCTGTAACTTAGTCACAGCTGTATTTTATCAACCAAAAATTCAATAAATGCCCGTGTTTTGGCGGGTAGAGTCTGGGTATTGGGATAAAGCAATTGAATGTTTTGTTTTGGTAGCTCGAATTCAGGCAACAACCGCACTAATCGCTGTGCTTTTAAATCTTCTTCAACCAGCCATGCGGGGCAAATAGCCGCACCTAATGAGGCTAATGCCAACTGGCGGATGGTTTCTGCTGAATTGGATTCATATCGGCTGTTTAATAAGGGCAACCCAAACTTTTCGCCGTGACAATTCTGCAGAATATATTGGCTATCTTGCAAATTCAGTAACGAATGTGTGACCCATGGAATATGCGCTAAGTCCTCGATATTCTTAATGGAGCATTGATTGGCAAACTGGGGTGTGGCGACCAAATAAATTGCATATTCTCTGAGCTTACGGGATTTTAATGAGGAGTTTTTTAAATTTCCTAATCGAATCGCAATATCGAGCTTTTCAGCTAATAGGTCATCAAAAGAAGAGTTAAAACTGTATTGTAGGCGTAGTTGAGGGTATTGCCGGCAAAATGCTGGGAGTAAAGGCAAAATATAGCGTTGCCCAAATTCATTGGTTGAAGAGAAACGTAATGTGCCAGTTATGTTGGTTGCTAAATTTTGGCTTCTCTCAAAGGCTTCCTCTATCTGTAATTGAATCCGTTTAAAATCATCATAAAAATATTTCCCCACCTCAGTGAGTGCAATATTGCGGGTATTTCGCACCAATAAGCTGACATTTAATCTCTTTTCAAGCTGTTTAACATCAATACTGACCATCGAACGGCTTAGCTCTAAGATCTCTGCGGCTTTGGTAAATGAACCCGAGTCTACAACTTGAAGAAAGCTGGTAATTTGCTTGAGATTTTTTTGCATAATCCATTCGATTGTTTGATTGTGTTAAACAATGATTTTACTTCCTTTGCATCGACAGGAGAAGGGCTGCACTCTACTCTTGGCGACTGGAGGTAGCTATGTCATACCGTTATCAAATCGCTACAGTATTTCTTCTCGGCTTTTTCATTGATTGTATTAATATTTTTATGTCTACCATTGCATTGCCAGATATCGCTTCGGCATTTTCGGCGAGCCAGTCGATGGTCTCTTGGGTGGCGAATGCCTATATTTTAGGGCTCGTGCTGATTATGCCTGTTAGCCTGTGGTTAGCGGGTCGTTTGGGGGAGCGTAAGCTACTTGCTTACTCAATGCTGCTATTTTCCCTTTCCGTTGGGCTATGTGGATTTAGTGATTCTATTTACAGTTTGATTTTCTGGCGTTTTATTCAGGGAATTGCTGGGGGGTTATTAATTCCAGTTGGGCAGGCTTTAGTGTTTGCACTATTTCCTAATCAAGAGCGTCAAAAGATATCCACGATGATCATGGCGGTTGCTTTAATTGCCCCGGCATTTTCTCCGGCGATTGGTGGCATGATCATTGATTCTCTTTCTTGGCGATGGGTATTCTTTGCAAATCTTCCGTTCTCATTGCTGGCAGCATTGTTGGCTTGGTGCTGGGTAAAATCCAGTGAAAAACAGATACGAGAAAAGCCTGATATTATTGGCTTGCTGTTAGTCAGTTTCAGTTTACTGAGCTTATTGATGTCATTTTCCCTTTATAATGATTACCAAAGTTTAGCCCTCGCATTATTGAGTTTTGCGCTTTCTGCCGCTTTGCTGATTGTATATTTACAGTACGCAAAGAAATGCCGAGCACCGATTTTAAACCTGCAATTACTCAAGAATTATAATTTACGTAATGGTTTTATTGTTTATTACGCGGTGCCGGGAATTTTTACGGGCGTTAATTTACTGAATATTTTTAATCTACAAAATAATATCGGATTTAATGCACAACAAACGGGCATGTTTATGTTGGTATATGCGGCGGGTGCTTTGATTTCCATGGTAACTGGCGGCTATTTTTATCATCGTCTAGGTAAGCGAAGCCTATTTATTGCGGGTATCGTTGTGCATAGCATTGGGATCTTGACTCTGTTTTGGGTCGATAACCAAAGCCAATTAATGTTGCTCATTATGGCTTATTTATTAATGGGAACAGGCGGTGGGATCAGTGCGAATACTGCGCAAATTAGTGCATTAATAGACTTTAAAGATAAGGATTTATTGCAAGGTAGTGTGTTGTGGAATATTAACCGTCAGGTGGCTTTTAGTGTGGGAACGGTGGTATTAATTTCCCTCTTTAACCTTGTTTCATTTTCTTCAGAGTTAGTTCGTTATCAATATACGTTTTTCATTGCAGCTATTCTGGGGCTGCTATCGTTAATTTCAGTTATTAAGGGAAAATAGATGGACGCTAAAATGTCGCTGGCAGTACAAAGTGTAATTGATTTACATGTGGTCATTGAGGATGTATTTACAGGGCGCAATCAGGGTGAGAGTTTACCGCTTTTACTGAATAGCTTTGATCCGGATTTTAAAATGGTCACGATCCAAGGACAGGGGATCGCCCACAAAGATGTCATTGCGTTGTTTAGTCAACTTGCTGGCAAAAAGCCTCATTTGACCATCACAATTCAGAATATAGTGCCAATACAGCAGTTAGGAAGTGATTGCTGGATACAGTACCAAGAATTGCAGACCAATGAAGGCGTTTCGTCGTTACGAATTTCAACTGCATGTATTCATGTTGAAAATGAAAAGTGCACTTGGAAATACCTGCATGAAACACCAGTAAAATAACCTAAGTTTTGAAAGAATAGTTACTTAGTGGAATATGAAACGGTCAATAGACCGTTTTTTATGGTTAGCTAACAAAGAATTCTTCATTTTAATTACAAATGATTTTTATTCTCAATATTGATTGACCGTCGGTCAGTTGCGATCTAACATGCGGAAAAGATCGAAAATGGGAATAAGAGAATGAAACGAATTTTTTTGATTATCGCGGTGTGCTTGGGAACGTTTATGGCGACGCTTGATATCAGCATTGTGAATGTCGCTCTCCCTGCAATAGGGCAAGAACTTTCCACTAATCTGTCAATGTTACAATGGGTTATAGATGCCTATGCATTGTGCTTATCGGCATTGATTCTCTCCGTTGGGCCTTTAAGCGATCGTTATGGACGTAAGAGAGTGTGGTTAGTGGGGATCGCAATATTCACATTGGGATCGTTGATTTGTGCTTTGGCATCAAATATCCAATGGCTGCTATTTGGACGAGCCGTCCAAGGCATTGCTGCCGCAGCCCTGATCCCTGGGGCGTTATCTATTATTACGCAGGCATTTAGTAATGACATTGAGCGAATTAAAGTCATTGGTATTTGGTCGGCAGTTAGCGCGTTATCACTGATCATTGGCCCTATCTTAGGTGGTTTTCTAGTGGATACCTTTGATTGGACAACCATCTTTATCATTAATATTCCGATCGGTTTACTGACCTTGGTATTAGGCTGGTTAGGGATCACGGAAAGTGCTGATCCTGATAAAGCGGCGTTGGATCCGGTTGGTCAGTTGCTGAGTATTGTTGCCCTTGGTGGGCTCACGTATGGGTTAATTGAAGCGGGGGAGCTGGGTTGGGATAACTCATGGACTCTGGGAAGTTTAGCGCTTGGCGCTGTGGCATTATTGGGGTTTGTTGCCGTGGAGCTGAAGGCGGCTCGCCCTTTATTACCATTGTATCTATTCAAGAAAAATCCTGGTTTTTTTCAATATAATATAGCGTCATTTGCCCTTGGGTTTGCTACCTACAGTAATGTATTTTTTATCGCGCTGTTCTTACAGAAAGGGCAAGGTTGGGGGGCGTTTGAAGCGGGCTTGCGAATGGCGCCAGAATTTATCGCCATGGCGCTGTTTTCATTTAGTTTTGGTCGGCTTTCCGGGCGATACAGTGTCCGTAACATTATGATTATTGGCTTCTTGCTGATTGCCCTGTCATCCATGTTATTGACGCGAGTGAATGCGGATACCGACTATTTTCTTATTGCTGTGACGTTACTTATTTTGGGGGCGGGCATGGGAATGGCGACGCCGGCAATAGGTGCATTGGTGATGTCGAGTGTTGAAAAAGCCTATTCAGGGATAGCATCTGCAGTGATGAATGCATTGAGACAAACGGGCATGACTCTGGGTATTGCCCTGTTGGGAACGCTAATGACTCACCGAGCAGTCGATTTACTGTTGAGTAATCAACAGATTAATACTCAGCTTTCTACTGAACAGATTATCGAACTCGTTAACCAACATGGACATATTTCATCGACGATGATTGAGCAAGCAACGCGCTCAGCCTTTGTTTCGGGGTTTAACTTGGCGATGTTCGGTGGAGCATTGGCCATTTTGCTTTCATTAGCGTTAATGCTTAAACGCCAGCAAAAAATTAAGTGTGAGTGATAGGTAAAAAAACACCTGCCGAAGCAGGTGTTTGGTTTTGTAGACTTGAAGACGTTGTAGCTTATTCGTCTAAGAAGCTGCGCAGAACTTCTGAGCGGCTAGGGTGACGTAATTTACGCAGCGCTTTCGCTTCAATCTGACGGATACGCTCACGGGTAACATCAAACTGTTTGCCCACTTCCTCTAAGGTGTGGTCAGTGTTCATGTCGATACCGAAACGCATACGCAGGACTTTCGCTTCACGCGCGGTTAAGCCAGCCAGAACCTCATGAGTTGCCGAACGTAAGCTTTCTGACGTTGCAGAATCTAACGGTAACTCTAATGTGGTATCTTCAATGAAATCGCCTAAATGTGAATCTTCATCATCACCGATTGGCGTTTCCATAGAGATTGGCTCTTTCGCAATCTTCAGTACTTTACGAATTTTATCTTCCGGCATTAGCATGCGTTCTGCCAGTTCTTCTGGCGATGGTTCACGACCCATCTCTTGCAGCATTTGACGAGAGATACGGTTCAGTTTGTTGATGGTCTCAATCATGTGAACCGGAATACGGATTGTACGTGCTTGGTCAGCGATAGAACGGGTAATAGCCTGACGGATCCACCATGTTGCATAAGTTGAGAACTTATAACCACGGCGGTATTCAAACTTATCAACCGCTTTCATCAGACCGATGTTACCTTCTTGAATCAAATCAAGGAATTGCAGACCACGGTTGGTGTATTTCTTCGCGATAGAAATAACCAGACGTAAGTTTGCTTCAACCATCTCTTTCTTCGCACGACGAGCCTTAGCTTCACCGATAGACATGCGACGGTTGATGTCTTTAACCTGTTCAATTGTCAGGCCAGTTTCTTCTTCGATTTGACGCAGTCTTTGCAGACAACGCAGAACTTCTTCTTCCACTTCCAGCAGTTTTTCAGACCACGGCTTGTTCATCGCTTTTGCTGCGGTTAACCAAGTCTCGCTGGTTTCGTTGCCACTGAATAAGGTAATGAAGTTCTTCTTAGGCATTTTGCACTGTTCAACGCACAGTTTCATGATAGTACGTTCTTGCATACGAACGCGGTCCATCATTTCACGCATGTTGTTGACCAGATAGTCAAACTGCTTAGGTACTAAACGGAACTCTTTGAAAACTTCGGACAATTGCTCAATAGCTGCCGCAGTTTTCGCATCGCTACGACCATATTGTTTAATATGGGTGCGAGTTTTTTCATATTGTTCGCGAAGATCAGAGAATTTCTGACGCGCTAACTCAGGATCGATGCTGTTATCGTCATCGCTATCGCTGTCATCGCCGTCTTCATCTTCTTCGTCTTCGTCGTCTTTATCTAACTCTTCTTGTGGAAGTTCAGAACCTACGTGGGTTGCTGTAGGGGCTAAATCTTCTTCCGCATTTGGGTCAACGAACCCAGTGATGAGGTCAGATAAGCGGCTTTCGCCAGCTTCGACGCGGTCATACTGTTCAAGTAAGTAGGTGATAGCCTCAGGGTATTCAGCAACAGAGCACTGAACCTGATTGATACCATCTTCGATACGTTTTGCGATGTCGATCTCACCTTCACGGGTAAGAAGTTCGACAGTTCCCATTTCACGCATATACATGCGCACTGGGTCAGTGGTACGGCCGATTTCACTTTCAACACTGGACAATACTTGAGCTGCAGCTTCAGCCGCATCTTCATCCGTGTCGGAAGTATTTTCAGCCAAAATTAAATCATCGGCATCAGGTGCTTCTTCCATGACTTGGATGCCCATGTCATTAATCATCTGGATGATATCTTCAATCTGATCTGAATCGACGATATCTTCCGGCAGATGGTCGTTTACCTCAGCATAGGTTAAATAACCTTGCTCTTTACCCTTGGTGACGAGTAGCTTAAGCTGTGACTGCGGGTTTTGCTCCATAAGACGGTATCCACACTTCTGAGTATTTAAATTGGTGTCGGTCGGCGAAACTAACGGCCAACAAGAACATTTAAAGGGACATTTGACTACGCGCTACGCCCTTTATATTTCGTAGCATTTACAGGCAGTTGCCTTGTTATTTGCGGCACTTAAGCCGTTTTGTATACTATTTTTTGGATGCTTTAAGTTTTCACTCGTGAAAGAGTGATTAGACGGACTTCTTCGCGCTCTTCAGGTGTCAGCCTTTGTGTTCGTTCTTTCGCTATCAGATAGTCGAAACGCTCATCGAGGGCGCTATTAAATAGATGATTTAGAGCATCTATAAAGGTATTTTCCGCTATTTCCTCTATTTCTATATCGTTCCATGTTGCGAGTTTTTCAAGTTGTTTCGCGAAATTATTATCACGATAACGTTCTAGCAACTGCCCAGTGGTCATTCCGGGGGTGGAACGGCAAACTTCAACCAATTCCTGAAATAGAGAAAGCCCCGGCATTTGGATATGGGCAATTCCCTCTAGCGAGGGAACAAGCTCCGAAAAGTTCGGATTTTGCACCAACAACGCGATAAGTATGCGCATTGTTGTTGGTTTCAGTTTGGGTGCCTGATAGTTAACTGGCTCAGTACTCTCTCTATCAATCATAGCAAGAACTTGGGAAATATCCGGTATACCAATGAAATTTCCTAGCTCTTGTGCCATATAAAGACGTAGAGTTTCACCCGGAATCTGTTTTATCAATGGGATAGCAAGTTTACTAATTTTTGCTCGACCCTCTTGGGTTTTTAAATCCACTTGGGGAACTAAAGAGTCAAACAAAAAGGTGGAAAGACTTTGCGCATTTTCCATGCGTTGCTCAAAGGCGTCTTTTCCTTCTTTGCGTACCAATGAATCTGGGTCTTCGCCATCAGGCAAAAACATAAAACGGAGTTGGCGACCATCGGTCAGATAGGGAAGGGCGTTTTCAAGTGCACGCCAAGCGGCTTCTCTTCCTGCTCTATCTCCGTCATAACAGCAAATTACCGTGTCTGTTGAGCGATAGAGCAATTGAATATGCTCAGAGGTTGTAGAGGTGCCAAGTGATGCAACCGCATAGCGGATGTCATACTGTGCGAGTGCTACAACGTCCATATAGCCTTCAACAACAAGTAATTTTGCAAGCTCACTACTATTTTGCGTGGCTTCATAAAGGCCAAAAAGTTGGCGACCTTTATGGAATATATCGGTTTCTGGGGAGTTTAAATATTTTGGCAATGCATCGCCTAACACCCGTCCACCAAATGCAATTACGCGACCGCGACGATCCCGAATCGGGAACATGACCCGCTCTCTAAAGCGATCATAAACGCGACCATTATCATTAGTGACCAGCATGCCCGCTTCATCAAGTTGCTGACGGCTTTCTGGGTTCACGGCAAATTTCTTGAGAAGGTTGTCCCAGCCTGCGGGCGCAAAACCAATCGAAAAATGCGAGATAATATCTGCACTTAAACCACGTTGGCTTAAATAATCTTTGGCTTTATTGGCCGATGGATGATTTAAGGCAGCGCAGTAAAACTGATTTATTTTTTCCATCAATTGGTACAAATTTTGACGCTGATGGAGTTCAATTTGGCTGGTTCCGGTTCCTTTTTCGTAAGGAACATCCAGACCATGTAATGCGGATAACTCTTCTATCGCTTCGACAAAATCTAATTTGTCGTAATTCATCAGAAAATCGATGGCGTTACCATGGGCACCACAACCAAAACAATAGTAAAACTGTCTCTCACCATTGACAGTAAATGATGGTGTTTTTTCGTTATGAAAAGGACAGCAAGCGTGATGGTTCTTACCCTGTTTTTTTAACGGGACTTTTGCATCGACTAAATCAATGATATCGGTACGAGCGAGTAAGTCATTGATAAATGAACGCGGAATTCGTCCAGCCATAAGCCTCTTTTTCGCCTGTTGATGAACGATAATAAGCCGCGCTTCCGTTAGGAAAGCACGGCCTTTAACTGCTAACTACTTACTTGTCTGTATTGGCTGCGATTAAAATCGCAATCAATTAGTACAGACGAGTACGGCGTGCGTTTTCGCGAGCCAGTTTTTTAGCGTGACGCTTTACAGCTGATGCTTTAGCGCGTTTACGTTCAGTCGTTGGTTTTTCATAGAATTCACGACGACGAACTTCTGCTAAAACTCCTGCTTTTTCACAAGAACGTTTGAAACGACGCAGTGCTACGTCGAATGGCTCGTTTTCACGTACTTTAATTACCGGCATGTGCCTCTCACCTCAATAGAAATCGGTTTGTTGCTGGTTTTTGTTCACCAGCCGTCATTTAAAATGGTGCGGAATTTTACTTCAATGAGTACGGGTTTGTAAAGTGCCGTATAAAATTGAATCACGCAAGATCACCTGTTTCACCTCAACTTTATTCAATAAAGTGAGAAAAACCAGATAATAATGAGAATTTGCCACACGAAATTTTTATTACAGGGTTCTGATTATAGACTATACAACTTGGAAAGTCAGCCTTTTGCTGGGATTAATTGTGGGGTTTTATGACATTTTATTGCGCAATGACGCAAATTTAGGCGCGATGACGCAAATTTAGTGGTAGACTTGCCCCCATGCAACAAACAAGGGTAGTGCAATGCGTGTTTTAGGTATCGAAACATCTTGCGATGAAACCGGAATCGCAATCTATGATGATAAACTGGGTTTACTTGCGAACCAGTTATACAGCCAAATTAAAGTTCATGCTGATTACGGCGGTGTTGTACCCGAATTAGCCTCTCGTGATCATATCCGCAAAACAGTACCGCTAATTCAAGCGGCGCTTAAAGAAGCCAATTTATCCCGTGAAGACATCGATGCCGTTGCGTACACCGCAGGCCCCGGCTTAGTGGGTGCATTGATGGTGGGGGCGACAGTGGGTCGTGCACTGGCATTTGCGTGGGATGTACCTGCGGTTGCTGTGCATCATATGGAAGGGCATTTGCTCGCCCCAATGCTGGAAGAAAAAAGCCCTGAATTCCCATTTGTGGCGCTGTTAGTGTCTGGTGGTCATACCCAGCTAATTAGCGTGACGGGCATTGGTGAATACGAACTTCTTGGCGAATCCATCGATGATGCGGCAGGCGAAGCATTTGATAAAACGGCGAAGTTACTTGGTTTAGATTATCCGGGTGGCCCCGTGTTGTCTCGTATGGCGCAGCAAGGTGTAGCAGGGCGTTTTGTTTTCCCTCGCCCGATGACTGACCGTCCGGGGTTAGATTTTAGTTTTTCTGGCTTGAAAACTTTTGCGGCAAATACGATTCGTGATAACCCAGATGATCCTCAAACTCGCGCTGATATCGCCCGTGCTTTCGAAGATGCAGTTGTGGATACACTCGCCATTAAATGTAAGCGCGCGCTTGAGCAAACGGGCTTTAAACGTTTAGTGATGGCCGGTGGCGTGAGTGCTAACCGTACTTTACGCGCTAAAATGGAAGAAGTTTTGAAGCAGCGTGGCGGCGAAGCATTTTATGCGCGCCCTGAGTTTTGCACAGACAATGGCGCAATGATTGCTCTCGCGGGCTTAATTCGCTTAAAAGGCGGAGCAAATGCAGATTTAGGTGTGACGGTTCGTCCTCGCTGGCCTCTTGCAGAGTTGCCACCGTTAGATGAAGGTGCTGTTAAATAAATTATTATGTTCAAAACATAATGAAAACAGGGGGCTAGCGTATTACGTTAGCCCCCTGTTTTATGGTAAAACGTGCTTAGTGCAAGACGTTTTTAGTGCAAGATAGTCACTGCATCCTCTAAGCGAATGGAACGATCTTTAACGTGATTCGCGGTCTCGGTGCTCTGCTCAACGAGTAAGCTACTTTGTTGAGTGATGGACTCCAATTCACTGACGGCTTGTGTGATATCCGAAATCCCAGAAGCTTGCTCCGTTGTAGCATGGCTAATATGGGTAATCAGTTGTGTTACGTTTTGCACTTGATCCACGATTTCTTTCATCGTGTTCCCCGCCGCGTAGACTTGGTCTTTACCGGAACTCACTTTCTTCTCACAGTTATTGATAAGCTCGCGAATATCGTTCACTGCACTGGCGCTGCGGCTTGCTAAGCTACGAACTTCATTGGCGACGACGGCAAAACCTTTGCCTTGTTCACCCGCTCTAGCGGCTTCTACGGCGGCATTTAGCGCCAAAATATTGGTTTGGAATGCAATATCTTTAATCACATCGGTGATCGAATTGATTTTACTGGTGCTGTGTACGATTTCGTCCATAGTGATGACCACCGCATCCATCATTGCACCGCCATTCACCGCTGTTTCACTGGTTTCATTCGATAGCACATCGGCTTTATGGGTATTGTCCGCATTCATCTTAACGGAGACTGCCATTTGGTTCATGGTGGCGGCGGTTTGCTGCATATAGCCTACGGTACGCTGTGTATGGCTATCGAGTTCACCACAATCGCTCACTAACGATTGGCTGCCTTTACGAACGTTATCCACTTGCTCAGAGACATCGTTAATTAGCCAACGACACACTAAGCCCAGCTGACCAATGGAGCGCAGGATCTGCCCAATTTCATCAACGCGGCTCATGTGGTCAATGCTATTACGGTTACCTCGCGCTACGCTTAATGCCTGAGACATAATATTTTCGAGCGGCTTCGCAAAACTGCGCTCTAGCATTACATTGCCGAGTAGCAGGGTTATTAAAGTGAATAAGCTGGTTAGTAGTAGTGCATTACCGGAGAGACCCGATAAACCTGCCATCGCCATCCACAAAACAAATAAGCTGCTGGAAATTAAACGGCAACGCCAGCGAACAGACAGTGTTGAAAGTGAGAATCGACGGCGTTTGGGTAGTACGATCCCCTTATAAATTCGGCGATTACTGCGATTTTCGACTAGGGCTTTATACAGCGGCTCAACTGCGGCGATTTCTTCTCGGGTGGCGCGTAGGCGAATGGACATATAACCGGTGATGACACCTTTTCGCTGCATAGGGATGATATTGGCACGAACCCAGTAATGGTCACCATTTTTACGACGGTTCTTGACGATCCCAGTCCACGGCTCTCCCATTTTTAAGGTACGCCACATATCCGCAAAGGCGGCTTTTGGCATATCAGGATGACGAATAATACTGTGAGGCTGTCCCATTAATTCATCGAGATCATACCCACTGACCTGCACAAAGAAATCATTAGCGTGAATAATATTCCCTTGAAGGTCGCTTGTGGTCATCAAGGTGATATCTTCATCTAAGATATGTTCATTTTGAGTTACATATGGAGTTCTGCTCATTTTATATTCACTTTTATAGTTAAGTTTTCCTTTATATAGTCGACAGCTTTTAATTATTCATTAGTAATAAATTTGCAATATTTTAACTATTTTTTAAAAGTGTGCGCTGCGTTGCGAATAAGTGTAAGTACGTACCAAAATGAGTGAGGTGAGTGTGAGTCAATGCAGTAAAAAATAGGGAAAGTTTTTGATGGTACAGAAGGATGCGATTGAAGAGAAAGGGAAGATAATGGAAACAAAAAAGGCTGAATTCAGCCCTTATTGTTTATCAAAGTAATGACTTATTAGAAGAGTGATTCGTGAAGGAAGCTAATCGTCGTTATCCTCACGTTGCTCTTGAGCTATCTCTTTGGTGGTTTTTTGCTTTTTATTTTTCAATTTCTGCCAAATTCGACTTTCTTGTCCGCGCCATAGACGCTGAATATTGCCATGATGGCGAACAAGCACTAAGCACGACAGCATAGCAACCGGGAAGGTGAATTCAGGCTTAAACCACCACACATAAAATGGTGCCATTAGTGCGCTGACAATCGCTCCAAGGGATGAGTAGCCACTGAGCAATACGGTGAGCAGCCAAGTGCCTGCTACCAGTCCCGAAAGATCCCAGCCGATTGCTGCGATGGATCCAAATGCGGTAGCAACGCCTTTTCCACCTTTAAAGTGGAAGAAAACTGGATAAATATGCCCAAGGCAGGCTGCAATCGCGACCAAGCCAAGATAGAATGGTTGCACATTTAAATAATAAGCAAGCCATACAGGGATCATCCCTTTCAGTACGTCACAGATCAGTACTGAGGCAGCGGCGACTTTGCCGCCGACGCGTAAGACGTTAGTTGCACCGGGGTTACCAGAGCCGTGTTGACGAGGGTCGGGTAATCTTGCCAGACGGCAGATCAAAATAGCACTCGATATTGATCCGCAAAGATAGGCGAAGATTATCATGCCAAGCGCGATAGCACTCATAACTAACTCCAAAAACGGTTTAGGCTATTTATATGTAATTCACTTCAGTCTTGGATAATACGCACATTTTTCCTGAAGTGGTATCAATTCAGCACATAAACGAGAAAATGACGTGATGGATATCGTATTTATTGAACAATTATCAGTCATCACCACTATTGGTGTATATGACTGGGAACAAGATATTGAACAAAAACTTTTGCTCGATATCGAAATGGGATGGGACAATAAACAGGCCGCGATGAGCGATAATGTTGAATTATGTTTGAATTATGCCGATGTCAGCGAACGCGTTGTTAGCTATTTAGAACAGAACAAGTTTGGATTAGTAGAACGGGTTGCGGAAGAGGTTGCTCAACTTCTACTGAATGAATTTTTAACGCCTTGGGTACGTATCCGAGTGTCTAAGCCAGGGGCTGTAGCTCGTGCTGCTAATATGGGCGTGTTGATTGAACGTGGTACGAAAACCAGCTAATGGGGATTGCCTCGTGAATGTTGGCGGTCTATGTGCCGCCAATATTTTCAGCTATTTTAAATCATCACTTTTTGTATTTTTAGCCACGCTTCAACAGCTTGAACACGCTGCTTAGTCAGCTCTTCTCGGATTTGTGCGCCTTGGAAGCCCTGCTCGATAATCGATTTTACGGCAACCGCTTTGGCTATCTCATAGGATTGGCGTAAAAATATTCCTTGAGGATAGGCTTGGTTTTCTAACCCGCCGCGACCTCTGGCATCAGCTTCACTCACTAAACTAAGCTGAAAAATACGCTCAGGTTTACGCCAGCTATCTAATCCATCAAAGATCCCAACAATATCGGCAGCGCTGAGCTTGTTAATCACATGAATCATATCGTGATATTTTGCAGCAAGGCAGGCGAGATCTTTGGTGCTGGTTGGGATCCTGTATCGCTCGCATAAATCGATGATCAGGGGGATCCCTGCTTCCCCATGCTGTGGATGACTCGGCCAGACCGCTTTTGGCGTAAGACCTTTACCTAAGTCATGACATAACGCAGCAAAACGCACATCAATATCTTTCGATAATGTTGCCACCACGCGCATTACCATCAAAATATGGATCCCAGTGTCCACTTCTGGATGCCATTTCTCCGGGGCTGGTACGCCGAATAGGTTATCAATTTCAGGGAATAGGACGGCAAGTGCGTCACATTCACGTAAAACTTCAAAGTAAACTTGCGGTGAATTGGACATCAATGCTTTGTGCGTTTCTGTCCAGACACGCTCAGGGGTGAGATGGGATAGCTCTCCCGATTCCGACATGGATTGCATCAACGCCATAGTTTCTGGGGCAATTCGAAAGCCTTGTTCATAATAGCGAGCGGCAAAACGTGCCACACGCAATACGCGCAACGGATCTTCCAAAAAAGCATCAGAGACATGGCGCAGAACGCGATTTTTGAGATCTCGCACGCCATGATGAGGGTCGACCAGCTCCCCCGTATCACTTTGTGCGATGGCGTTGATGGTCAAATCTCGGCGCAGTAAGTCATCCTCGATGGTGACGTCTGGCGCGCTATAACAGCTAAATCCTGTATAGCCAGAACCGATTTTTCGTTCAGTTCTGGCAAGGGCATACTCTTCGTGAGTCTTTGGATGTAAAAAGACAGGGAAATCTTTGCCTACCTGTTGAAAGCCTTGGGCTAGCATCGCCTCTGGCGTGGTACCCACCACCACATAATCTCTATCCGAGATGGGTAATCCAAGTAATTTGTCACGTACCGCTCCACCGACGAGATAGACTTTCATTTAGGCTCTCTTACATCCAACCATCATTACGTTTTTTACGGCGTGGAATAATGTGAGGCAGAAGTAACCCTAAAATTAATCCAGCACCCGCCACGCCACCACCATACATAAACCACTGTAAAATTAACTCACGGCGACGATCATCCAGATTCACTTCAGCAATGTCTAACTTTTTACCCGCTTTGATAAGCTCGTTTTTCAGTTTTTCATTTTCTGCTTTGAGTTGACGCACTTCGCTATCATTATCAGCCACTTTTTGCTGCATGTCTGCGGTACGAGTATTCCAAGTATTATCAATGTTATCTAACTGTTGACGAAGCTTTTGATTTTCAGCTTCTAACTGTGGAATTCGGCTTTTCATACTTGGGATGTCGCTGAGCTGATCCGTTGGTAACCAAACGGTGCGACCTTTGCCATCTTTAATTTGAGCAAATTTATTATCCACTGAAATCAGTTCAACGGATTCACCTGCGTTTAGCGAGCCAACAATGCGGTAGTTGGTACCCGGACCACTACGGACATAAGTCGATAAATCTTCAGAAACGTAGCGTGTTTCAGCGTTTGCTGTGATTGAAAGGCCTAACCCCATGATTGAAACAAGTAAAAGTGGAATTTTTCGCATAGTGTTTTTATCTTTTCACGGTGAATGAGTGTCTTATTAATTAAATACTAATAAGTAAAGCCTATTGGTGCAAACGTTAAAGCATAGAGTTGTGTAAATGTTGAATGAGAATGAGAACCTTCCTAAGTCACTGGATAATACAATTTTTAAGCATGTTATTGAAACAACCCTCTAAGGGAATTTATGTTTGTAGAATTTTTGGTTTCCGTGCGGTTTTTTTTCTCTGCTCTCAGGGATTGGGGTAATATGGAAGCAGTAAAATTATTAAATAAGGAAATGTATGAACCACATAGAAGTTGAACTCAAGTTAGCGGCTCAGAGTTCTGCTATTGATGCTGTTCGCCAGTGTATTTCGACGCTTTCGCCGCAACATTCGGCTCCTCGCAAGCTGACTAATATCTATTTTGATACGGCACAAAGACAGCTACGTCAATGGGATATGGGATTGCGTATTCGGGGCTGTGATGGTCGTTATGAGATGACGATGAAAACGGCAGGGCAAGTGATTAGCGGATTACACCAGCGTCCAGAGTTCAACGTGGAAATTGATGCCCCTGAAATCAATCTCGCGGCATTTCCAGCAGAGATTTGGCCAGAAGGAACGGATATCGCGCAACTTGAGGATGAGTTGGAAGTTCTGTTTAGCACCAATTTCACCCGCGAAACATGGTTGGTGAAATTCGAAGATAGTGAAATTGAAATTGTCTTCGACCAAGGGGAAGTCTCTGCGGGTGCGAAAGATTTACCGATTCAAGAATTTGAACTGGAGCTAAAACAAGGCTTTGTGGCGGACGTACTGAATTTAGCAAAGAAATTCGCAGATATCGATGGCCTGAATCTATCCTCCCTGAGTAAAGCGGCGCGAGGCTATTCATTACTGGCGAATGAGCCAGTACCTTTAGTTCGTCCTGAGTCTGTGTTTGATTATGAAGAACAACCGATTGAAAAATCACTGTTGCATATGCAGCAACTTTGCCAGCAGCATGAACAGTATTGGCTAGCGGATGGTGAACACGCGCGTCATGGGCTCAGTGAGTTCTTACGCTTTGTTCAGGCTTTCTTAGTGCATTACCAAAACTCTGCACCGCATTTTGTTCATGATCTCCCTCTGGAACAATTACGTTTGGATGTGACTGATGAAACGGTCAGCGCAGAAGGTTTTTGTTACAGTAGCCAATGGCTAAAATGCAAACTAGCCTTTATTCAGTGGTTAACCGCCTTAACGTATACTGATGTCGAATAGGTACTGAATCTATGCCGCTTTCTTCCGAGCTTTTGCAGAACCAACACCAACGTATTATTCAGCAATTTACGGAGCAATCTTCTGAGTTGCTTCCGTTAAATGAATCTGAACTGAATTTTCTCGCATTCAGTGATTTTGCGTTAAAACAGGTTCTCACCCATTCCCGATTTTTACAGCATATCCGAACACTGCCGCCGGTAGGCGATGAATGGACTCGCTATGGGGAATGGCTGGAGGAAGCGCTAGCATCGGTGACGGATGAAGACCATTTGATGCAAGTTTTACGCACTTTTCGTCATCATATGTTAGTGCGTATTGCTTGGATGCAAACCTTAGAATTATGTACTCAGCGCGATACTATTGTGCAACTGAGCGAACTGGCTGAGGTATTGATTGTTGCGGCGCGAGACTGGCTATACAAAGCCTATTGCCTCTTGTGGGGAACACCGTGTGATCGTGCTGGAAACCCACAACCACTATTAGTACTTGGGATGGGGAAACTGGGCGGCAGGGAATTAAATTTCTCGTCTGACATCGACCTGATTTTTGCTTATCCCGAAAATGGGGTTACTCAAGGTGGACGTAAAGAGCTGGATAACGCGCAGTTTTTTACGCGCTTAGGGCAGAAGCTTATCCGCGTTCTTGACCAAGTCACCATTCACGGTTTCGTATATCGCGTTGATATGCGTTTACGTCCATTTGGCGATAGCGGTCCATTGGTCTTCAGTTTTTCTGCTTTGGAAGATTACTACCAAGAACAGGGGCGTGACTGGGAACGCTATGCTATGGTCAAAGCCCGTATCATGGGACCTGACAGCGTTCATTATGCGGATACATTGCGCAAATTATTACGCCCATTTGTCTACCGTCGTTATATTGATTTCAGCGTCATCCAATCCCTACGTAATATGAAAAACATGATTGAGCGGGAAGTTCGCCGTCGTGGATTGGTCAACAACATCAAATTAGGCGCGGGAGGCATTCGTGAAATTGAGTTTATCTCCCAAGTTTTTCAGTTGATCCGAGGTGGGCGAGAACCTGCATTACAGTCACAATCTTTATTTACGGCATTGCAAGGCATTGAAGAACTTGCATTATTACCTGCGCAGCAAGTCACTCAACTGCAAGACAGCTATATCTTCCTGCGTCGGTTAGAGAATTTACTGCAAAGTATCGATGACCAACAAACCCAAACATTACCCGATGATGCTTTAAATCAGACGCGTTTAGCGTGGGGGATGGGGTTTGCGAATTGGGCTGATTTTTATCAGCAACTGAGTGCGAAAATGGCAACGGTACACCAAATCTTTGCAGAACAAATTGGTAGCGATGACGAGGAAGACCAAGTGGAAGAGTGCCATGAAGCGTATATTACGCTCTGGCAAAGCGAGCTTTCCAAAGAGGAGCTGGCAAGTTATTTACCGTCAAAAGATGAACTCGTCGCAGAAAAAATGATCCACGGAATTAACCTGTTCCGCCATGATCTAAATAAGCGCACTATTGGCCCGCGTGGTCGTGATGTTCTTGATGAATTAATGCCAAAATTATTGGCAAAAGTGGGTGAGCGCAAAGATGCAGGGCGAGTGATTGAGCGCATCACGCCATTACTGCTGAGCATTGTTAGCCGAACAACTTATTTAGAGCTTATGCTCGAATTTGACGAAGTGCTGACCCACGTTATTCGTTTGTGTGCGGCTTCACCAATGATTGCCGAGCAGTTAGCCCGCCATCCACTTTTGTTGGATGAATTACTCGACCCGCAATCCTTGTATCAGCCATTACCGCTCACCGCTTACCGTGATGAATTACGCCAATATTTAATGCGTGTACCTGAAGATGACGAAGAGCAGCTATTAGAAGCACTCCGCCAATTTAAACAGGCACAATTATTACGCATTGCCGCGGAGGATATCTCTGGGGTACTCCCTGTGATGAAAGTGAGTGACCACTTAACGTATTTGGCTGAAGCGATTATTGATGCGGTGGTACGCCAAGCATGGCAAATGATGGTCAAGCGTTATGGTGAGCCAGATCACTTAGCGCAGTTTGATGAAAAACAGTACGGATTTGCGGTACTGGGTTATGGAAAATTAGGCGGCTGGGAGTTGGGTTATAGCTCAGATTTGGATTTGGTTTTTCTGTTTGACTGCCCGATGAATGCGGTGACAACAGGGGATCGTTCCATCGAGGCTCGCCAATTTTATCTGCGTGTTGCGCAGCGTATTATTCATCTTTTTAGCACCCGCACGGCTTCAGGGGTATTGTACGAAGTGGATGCGCGCCTAAGACCTTCTGGTGAATCGGGTATGTTGGTCAGCACAATTCAATCTTTCGATGACTACCAAAAAAATGATGCGTGGACATGGGAACACCAAGCGCTGATCCGTGCTCGCATGGTATTTGGTGATAGTTCTCTACAACAAAAATTCACGCAAATTCGTCATGAAACCTTATGTCTGCCGAGAGAGCCAGATGTGCTGCGTGAGCAGGTGCGGGATATGCGTCTGAAAATGCATCGGCATTTGGGAAGCCATCAGGAAAATGAGTTTGATTTAAAAGCGGATCCGGGCGGGATCACTGACATTGAATTTATTGCTCAATACTTAGTGCTGCGTTTTGCTATTGATAACCCAGCGCTGACTCGCTGGTCTGATAATGTGCGTATTTTTGAGTTAATGGCACAGTATGATTTTATGCCGGAAGAAGAGGCGTATGGCTTAACGCAGGCGTATGTCACGATGCGTAACGAGCTACACCATTTAGCGCTACAATCTTTACCGAGTCGGGTAGATAGCCAGCAATTTGCGACTCAACGAGCCTTGGTGCTTGCCAGCTGGAAAAAATGGCTTGAGTAATTGATTAGCTAGCAAATTATTTAGGCGATATCGCGCAATATGCTAGTATTAGCGGCAATTAATTTCAGATTTTCTTTTCATAACTGGAGTGCGGGATGAAAGTAACCCTTCCTGATTATAAGCAAGCAGGTGTATTGGTTGTTGGTGATGTCATGTTAGATCGCTACTGGCATGGACCTACGAATCGCATTTCACCTGAAGCGCCGGTTCCGGTTGTTAAAGTGACCATGGTGGAAGAGCGCCCGGGCGGCGCTGCAAACGTGGCAATGAACATTGCGTCACTGGGCGCAAATTCTCGCTTAGTGGGTTTAACAGGGATTGATGATGCGGCAAAAGCGCTGACCGAGAACCTGAATGGCGTGAATGTGCGCTGTGATTTTGTAGCAATTCCAACGCATCCAACCATTACTAAGTTACGTGTTTTATCCCGTAACCAGCAGCTGATCCGCCTCGACTTTGAAGAAGGGTTCGAAAATGTGGATGCACAGCCAATGTTAGAGCGCATCGAACAAGCTCTGCCACATATTGGCGCATTGGTGCTGTCTGACTATGCGAAAGGTGCATTAACCGAAGTTGAGAAGATGATTGCGCTGGCGAATAAAGCAGGCGTGCCTGTTCTTATCGACCCGAAAGGCAACAACTTCGAACGTTATCGCGGAGCGACCCTGTTAACGCCAAATATGTCTGAATTTGAAGCGATAGTGGGTCGCTGCAAGGATAATAAAGATGTTGAAGAAAAAGGGATGCAGCTTCTTGAGTCTTTAGAGTTATCAGCACTGTTGATTACTCGCTCAGAGCAAGGGATGAGTTTGATCCGCCGTAATGAGGCACCTCTACATTTACCGACTGAAGCACAGGAAGTCTTTGATGTGACAGGGGCTGGCGATACGGTCATTGGCGTATTGGCGGCATCAATTGCATCAGGTCGTCCATTGCATGAAGCTTGTGCATTAGCGAATGCAGCGGCGGGTGTTGTGGTTGGTAAATTAGGGACTTCAACGGTTTCCCCTATTGAATTAGAAAATGCGATCCGTGGTCGCGCAGAGAATGGTTTCGGCGTAATGACCGAAAGCCAGCTTAAACAAGCCGTAGCCGATGCGCGTGCTCGCGGTGAGCGCGTAGTGATGACCAATGGATGTTTCGATATTCTGCATGCAGGACATGTTTCCTATTTGGCAAATGCACGTAAATTGGGTGATCGCCTGATTGTTGCGGTAAACAGTGATGCATCGACCCGTCGCTTGAAAGGGGAAACTCGCCCAGTTAATCCATTAGACCAGCGTATGATTGTGTTGGGCGCATTAGGTGCTGTGGATTGGGTTGTGCCATTCGAGGAAGATACACCTCAGCGTTTGATCTCCGAAATTCTGCCTGACATTTTAGTAAAAGGTGGTGATTATCAGCCAGATGAGATTGCCGGTAGCAAGGAAGTGTGGGCTGCTGGTGGGCAAGTGATGGTACTGAATTTCGAAGATGGTATTTCAACCACCAATATCATTAAAAATATTATGAAAACCAAATAATTAAATATTAATTGGTTTTAGCAAAAGCCTAGCTTTTTGTCTGCATTTAAATGCGTACAGAAGTTAGGCTTTTTTGTTTGTGACTGAATCAATCTTCTTGTTTTTCTTCAATCACTTTTTCATCTGAAAAACGGGCTTCAAGTGCGCTAACGCGCTGCTCCATTTTCATCAGTTTTTCGCGAGTGCGCAGCAAAACTTGCGTTTGAATATCAAACTCTTCTCGGCTGACTAAATCTAATTTGCCAAGCTGAGATTGCAGCAGTGAACGAAGCTTTTTATCAAAGTCTTCACCTAAGTCACGCACGCCTTTTGGCAGAGCACCTTGAATTTGGCGGGCAACTTGTTCAATTTTTTTCGGATCGAGCATTCGCGGGTCCTTCAGTTTCAATATAACATCAGCTTTAAGATAGCGTCAGTTTCACAATAAATAATGTGGGGTAGTGTAATACCTGCGGCGTTATGAATAAACCACCTTCTTCTATTATTATGGAAACACACTGCTTCATCTTGTTTTTATTGGCGAAAAGTGTGAGTAAGTTTCCAGTTTATCGTTTGTTCGTTGCACCATTGAATTATTGGAGTTATATTGATTGCGTAATCTCAGGGCGGGGTGAAAGTCCCCACCGGCGGTAACATGCATCGCGCATGAAGCCCGCGAGCGCTTTGTTATCTTTGGCATTATTGTCATGGATAGGAAAGGTCAGCAGATCCAGTGTGAATCTGGAGCCGACGGTTATAGTCCGGATGGGAGAGAATCACTGTATCTGCATGTTTGTACCTATTGGGTGCAACATTGTTCTACATATTGAATGGCGAAACGGCTGTGAAGTCGTTATGTTTATTCATTTCTCGTACTCCTAAGACTGCCCTGGTTCTGGTAACTCAAATATTGTTAATTTAAGAAGGTTTTTACCATGAATCAGACGCTACTTTCCGAATTCGGTAATCCAACCGAGCGTGTTGAAAATGCAATTGAAGCCCTGCGCCAAGGCAAAGGTATCTTAGTTCTCGATGATGAAGATCGTGAGAATGAAGGTGACTTAGTGTTTGCAGCAGAAACCATGACCACCGAGCAAATGGCAATGACCATTCGCTATAGCAGCGGCATTGTGTGCCTGTGTATTACGGAAGAACGCCGTAAGCAGCTTGATATTCCGATGATGGTGGAAAAAAACACCAGCCAAAACCAAACTGGTTTTACGGTCACTATTGAAGCGGCAAAAGGCGTAACAACAGGCGTTTCTGCGGCTGACCGTATCACAACGATTAAAACCGCAATTGCGGATAACGCGGTACCTGCGGACATTAACCGTCCAGGTCACGTATTCCCTCTGCGCGCTCGTGAGGGTGGGGTATTAACTCGCCGTGGTCATACGGAAGCGACAATCGACTTAGCTGTACTGGCAGGTTTCAAACCCGCAGGAGTACTGTGTGAGTTAACCAACGATGATGGCAGCATGGCGCGTGCGCCAGATGTGGTGAAGTTTGCTCGTGAGCACAACATGACTGTTGTGACTATCGAAGACTTAGTGAACTACCGCCTTCAGTTGGAAAAAAAAGCCAGCTAATTTGCTAGGTTTTTAAAACGTTTTGCTTATAGAGTTATCGGCCACAAAGTTGCACACCTTTGTGGCCTCTTCAAATTTTTTGATGTTCATTCTCATAATTCCCCCACTGTGTTTTTTCTAAAAAAGGGTATGCTGATACTCATTATCCTTCTTGTGGAATTGAGGTCATCATGTCGACAAATAACCAACACTTAACCCATCGAATGCCTGCGGTATTTATCGGTCATGGTAGTCCGATGAACGCGATTAACCATAATTCGTACACTAAAGCATGGGAAAAACTAGGCAAGATCTTGCCTAGACCGCGTGCGATTTTGGTGATCTCAGCACACTGGTATACCCGTGGAACGGCGATCACAGCGATGGTTAAACCGAAAACTATCCATGATTTTGGTGGTTTCCCTGAAGCTTTATACCAAATAGAGTATCCAGCACCGGGCTCTCCAGAACTGGCTAAACAGGTGGCTGAATTACTGTCTCCAGAACCAATTTATCAAGATAAAGAGGATTGGGGGCTTGATCACGGTACATGGGAAATTTTAGTCCGTATGTATCCTCAAGCGGATATCCCT
Organism: Providencia sp. JGM181; assembly: GCF_018257375.1. Lineage (NCBI taxonomy): Bacteria > Pseudomonadati > Pseudomonadota > Gammaproteobacteria > Enterobacterales > Morganellaceae > Providencia > Providencia sp. JGM181. The sequence goes on from NZ_JAERJY010000002.1 coordinate 37,741, forward strand.
GTTGTTCAGCTCAGTATTGATGGGTCGAAACCGGCTGCTTGGCATTATGAGTTAGGTAAAAAGCTGGCGATATTACGAAATGAAGGGGTATTGATTATGGGCAGCGGTAACGTAGTTCATAATTTAAGAGCGATGGATTGGCAAAATGCTAATGCAGCACCTTATCCTTGGGCAACCTCTTTTGAGCAGTTTGTGTATGACAATTTACGCAGTCACGAGCAGCCACATCCGCTCACAAAAGGGCTAGATCGCGAAGATGGTAAATTATCGAATCCATCGCCGGAACACTTTTTACCTATCTTACCTATTTTAGGGACTTGGGATGGTGAAGAAGGAATAAGTACGCCGGTGGAAGGTATTGTTTCTGCATCGCTGAGCATGTTGTCAGTGCAAATCGGTTAATACTGAGAACAAAAAAATAAGAAAGCGGCACGAAATAGTTCGTTGCCGCTTTCTTTTTATCAGACACCCTATTTTTATCAAACTACGTAATATTAGTCGATAATAATATGTGGGTAGAAACGAGATAAATCCTGAGTAATCAGTTCTTTATCTTCGCGAATGCAGATGCCCGCAGGTTGATCGTTAACTAACCAGCTGCCCACTAATGTGTAACTACCTTCAAATTTTGGCAGTGAGTGGAATTGCTGGATAATCATGCCTTCTTCGCCATAAGGACCATCCGCAGAAGCGATTTCTTTGCCATTTTCGATGACGCGAATATTCGCACCTTCACGGGAAAATAGCGGTTTAATCACATAGCTTTCAAGCTCTGGTTTGTTACCATCCGCAAAGTAGGCTGGTAGCAAGTTTGGATGATCAGGGAACATTTCCCATAACATTGGCAGTAACGCTTTGTTGGAAATAATACTTTTCCAAGCTGGCTCTAACCAACGTACACCCGCATCTTGCAGCTTGGTTGAGAAGATTTCTCTGAGCATAAATTCCCATGGATACAGTTTGAACAGGTTACTAATGACCTGATCTTGTGTATCGGTGAATTCACCTTTTTCACCCAGCCCGATTTCATCTATATACAGGAATTCGGTCGCTACGCCAGCTTCGTTTGCACAGTCTTGCAAATATTGCACTGTGCCGCGATCTTCTTCAGTATCTTGGCAGCAAGCCATATGTAGTAAACGGAAACCGTATTGATCTTTCAGCTCACCAAAACGCTCAATCAGCTGCTCTTGGATGCTGTTAAACTGGTCAGCATTTTCTGGCAGTTTTCCAGCTTCGATTTGGTCTTCTAACCAAATCCATTGGAAGAACGCTGACTCATACAGTGATGTTGGTGTATCCGCATTATTTTCCAGTAGCTTAGGTGGATTTACGCCATCGTAAGCTAAGTCAAGACGGGAATATAATGAAGGCTGCTCACTTTTCCACGAACTACGGACAAATTCCCAACAGTGTTTAGGAATTTGGAAGCGAGCGAGTAATTCATCGCTTTCAACAACGCGCTCAACCACTTTTAAACACATTTGGTGAATTTCAGCGGTGGCTTCTTCAATTTCTTCAACTTGTGCTAGCGTGAATTGGTAATAGGCATCTTCAGACCAGTACGGCTCGCCGTACATGGTGTGAAAGTGAAAACCAAACTCATCTGCTTTTTCACGCCAGTTAGGACGCTCTACAATAGGAACACGTTTCATTACTTATCAACCACCCATTGAACGGGAAGAGGATGAGCTGGATTTCGCGGACGAAGATGAACGTTGCGCTGTCGCTTGTTTGTTGACTGTGTCACCGAAGCCGCCACGAGTAATAGTGGAGGTGGTGGCTGGTTTTGGTGCCATCGCAGTTTTTGGTACGCTCATTGAACGACCACCAGCAACGGCTGGACCATAACTTTTACCCGTCGCATCAACAAATTTACCATTGGCTGGGCTGGCTGGGTTTTTAGAGCTAAACAGCGGTTGAGATGGTGCGCTACCGCCCATCATACGGCCCATCATGTAGCCCATCATTAATGGCATCCACATGCTGCCACTGCTTTGTTGTTGAGCTACTGGCTCGCCAGCTGCTGGTGTGCTTGTACCTGCGATACCTGCCTGAGCTGGTGCCTGAGTACACATTGCTTCACCAAATTCCGCTACGCAATCTTCTTGAGTTGCGTATTTTGGCGCCGTTTTAGCGGCTTCATTCAATGCGTTGTTATACGCAAGGGTGCATTGATCTGCTTGAGATGGATTGGCTTGGCTACAGTCTTGCGCGTTAGTGTACAGAGACACAGTTTCATCGCTCTCTTCACACGCAGACAGCATAAATACAGCACTGACCGCTACAGCGACAGGAGCTAAACGGTATGAGCGCCAAGACTTACGGAAGGCGTTCTGATTAATATTTTTGGTACGCTTCATGGTCATGGTAATTACCTTGAATAAATAATAAGTAAGAGGTTCGAGATGTTGCCCTTAGAATAGGGGATATAGGATAAAAATTAAAGTACAAATGCTGCACAAATAATGGGAAATGATGGATTTAGCGAAATTGATTCCATTTTTGCATATTGTTGGTGAAATCTAATGCCGAGTAATTCCTATTTTTCTTTGATATCAATAAATTAATTATGACGATTTTTTGACTATGGTCTCAATTAACCTCAGTCAGAATTGACTGAATTTTAAGAATTAGATGAATAAATAATACGGTAAGTTATTCATTATTTAGGGAACAGACAAATTCGCGTTATTTTAAAATAAGTGCTTGGATGATAGGGCTAAAAAAATAGCCCGCCATTTGGACGAGCTATTTTCATCGACTAAATTAAATGATTATTTAATTTTTGGTGCAGTCGAGTTGCGAATAATGCTGTCAGGTGAAGTTTGGATCTCTTTACCTAAGCTAGCATTTAAACGAGCAATATCATCTTCGTTTAACGTACCACGCGCAAATTCGATGTTCAGTTGGTTGATCATATAATCGTAACGGGCGTTAGACAGGTTTTGCTTCGCTTGATACAGCGCAGTTGTTGCTGTTAACACGTCAACGATAGTACGAGTTCCCACTTGGTAGCCAGCTTCCATTGCATCTAATGAGCTTTGTGCTGAAACAACCACTTGTTTATAAGCGTTGATGCTACTGATTGATGATGTCACGTTGTTATACGATGAACGGACCAATTGGATGACGTTACGATAAACGCTTTCCAGCTGTTCACTCGCACTTTGGAAACCATATTGTGCTTGTTCAACTTGTGAACTTACTGCTCCGCCAGAATATAGTGGCAGGCTTAATGTTAAACCAATACTGTTTTGGCCATTGTAGCTGTTATTTGCGCCACCGGTACGATCGTAACCGCTACCGTGGTTATAAGTATTTGCTACGCTAGTTGATGCATCTAAGCCTACAGTTGGCATATGACCAGTTTCTGCTAAACGGATGTTTTCACGAGAAACGTCTTGCGCTAAGCGGGCGCTCAGTAAACTCAGATTACGTTGCTCTGCTTCTTTTAAGATAGATTCAACATCGTCTGGATTAGCGGTTTTGAAGCGGTCGATATTTAAAGAGGCTAACTGGCTATAGTAAACACCGCTGACTTGGCGCAGTTTTTCAACCGCGTTAACTAAATCATTGCGACCCGCCACTTCTTGTGCAATCACGCTATCGTAATTTGCACGGGCGTTTTGCACGTCAGTGATTGCGACTAAGCCGACGTTAAAACGTTGCGTTGTTTGGTCTAACTGGCGGTAAACCGCTTCTTTGTTAGCTTGGATATAAGATAACGCATCAATGGCTTTCAATACATTAAAATAAGCCGTTGCGGTATCTAAAATAAGCTGTTGCTGGCTTGTCTGATAGGTAACATCAGAAATTCCTGCGGTTTTTTCTTGAAGATCCAACTGACGCCATTTTGACATGTCAAACACAGTCTGGGTCAATTTCAATGATGCATTAAGACCCGTGCTTTCGGTGTTGCTTGCATCACGATAACCGCTGCCATAAGTCGCTCCAGCGCCTAAACCTAATTGCGGTAACAGCGGGCTACGTGCTTCGTTGATTTTCTCAAAAGCTTGATTACGTTCAGCAAATGACTTTCTGAGTTCCGGGTTACTGTCTTTAGACTTTTGGTAAACCTGAAGTAAATCTTCTGCGTAACTATTAGCACTGAGACCCACAAAACTCATCGCAATAAAAAGGGGAAGCAGTTTCTTCATTTGGATTCCTTGATTAAACAGCAAATTATATGGAGCCTGTTGTCTAAAACTTATCATGTTATGGACGATGATAAGCTGTTGGAACTCTGAAAAGAGAGACCGTTCTCAAAACAGACCCTATTGTTGCTCATAAATTTGAATAATGGCGCACATTGTAACAGAGGTGTGGCACGGAAAACGGTAGCCTTTTGTGCCATTTAGTCTCAATTAGTTTAAACATTACCTCATCTAAGGTTAAAAAACCTTAAAAACTGATTTAATCCTTCCATCTTTGTTAGTATAAAAATGAAGGGATTAGGAGACTATCAATGAATAATAAAATCGAAACCCCGATTAAATACAGTAAAAATGATATTGAAATTATATCTAAGCGTAAATTATTTAACGGTTTTTTTCAAATGATTGAATATCGATTTAAACATCGATTATTTGAAGGTGGCTGGAGCAAAGAAATTGTTCGCGAAGTGTTTGAAAGAGGGCATGCGGGGGCAATACTGCCTTATGATCCACAAACCGATAATGTCGTATTAATCGAGCAAATTCGATTCCCTGCTTTTGAATCAAGCGAAACGCCATGGTTGTTAGAGATAGTGGCGGGAATGATTGAAGACAACGAATCCCCTGAAGAGGTGGTTCGTCGCGAATCAACGGAAGAAGCGGGTCTCACTATTGGACGCATAGAAAAATCGATTAGCTATTTATCAAGCCCTGGTGGCACCAGCGAACGGATTCATGTTTTTGTTGGAGAGGTCGATAGCTCGTTGGCAAAAGGCATTCATGGCTTAGCCTCAGAAAATGAAGATATCCGAGTGCATGTCGTGAGCCGAGAGCAAGCTTATCAATGGGTTGAAGAGGGCAAAATTGATAATGCGGCAACCGTGATAGCCATTCAATGGCTACAACTGAATCACCAAAAGCTGCAAGAAAAATGGGTGAAACTGATTTAAATAACCATTAATCTAGTGAAGTGTGTGCTGATTAGCAGATATTGAATGGATAGTTAGGTTAAAATCAGTGACCTATGTACTTGATGGTTTAGGTGATAATACTTAGCGCTATTTTTAAGGATAAAGGAATACTTTGGACAGCCAGCTTAAAGTGACTGCTAATAACCCTAAAGTTATTAGAATCTTACAAGTTACTGATACGCATCTTTTTGCTGATACGGAAAACACCCTTTTAGGGATCAATACTTACCGAAGCTATCAGGCGGTACTTGATGCGATTGCAGAACAAAACTTACCTGTCGATTTAATCGTCGCCACAGGGGATCTCGTTCAAGACCAATCACCTAAAGCCTATCAACATTTTGCGGCTGGGATTGAGCGCATTCCTGCACCTTGTGTTTGGCTACCGGGAAATCACGATTACCCGCCAGCGATGGTAGGCACCTTAAAAATTGCCGGCATTTCGAGTGCCAAACAGATATTTATTGGTGATGACTGGCAAATTTTAATGCTAGATAGCCAATTACAAGATGTTGCTCACGGTGAGCTTTCTGAGCAGCAACTGGAATGGATGAAACAGTGTTTAGACGAGCAGCCGACACGCACGACACTGATTATGCTGCATCATCATCCATTACCTTCTGGCTGCACTTGGTTAGATCAGCACAGTTTACGAAACTCACATATTTTGGCGGACTATCTTAAAAACTACCCCAATGTGAAAGCGATGCTGTGCGGGCATATTCACCAAGAGATGGATGAGAACTGGCATGGTATCCGTTTATTAGCAACGCCATCAACCTGTGTACAGTTCAAGCCTCATTGCACCAATTTTGCTTTAGATACGGTTGCTCCGGGCTGGCGCTATCTGGAACTAACGGTGAATGAGCAAGGTGAAAAAGTGATTGAAACCCAAGTTTATCGTTTAAATACTCAGGAATTTAGCCCTGACTTTGATTCAGATGGTTACTAATGGCAACGTTACTGTATATTCATGGATTCAATAGCTCTCCACTGTCTGAGAAAGCAAATAATCTTAAACAGTGGTTGGCGGTGCATTATCCTCAGATCAACATGATTGTTCCGCAATTGCCTAATTTTCCGCAGCAAGCGACAAAATTACTGGATGATATTCTTGTCGAACATCAGCATGAAACAATCGGTTTAGTGGGTTCTTCATTGGGTGGTTATTTTTCCATTTATTTTTCTGAGCGTTACCAAATTCCCGCAGTATTAGTGAACCCAGCGGTACGTCCGTTTGATTTGCTCAGCGATTATCTTGGGGAAAATACTAATCCATATACCCATGAAACGTATGTGTTAGAACCCAAACATATGCATGAATTGAAGGCTTTGCATCTCGAAAAGATACGTTCACCAAACTTACTTTGGTTATTGCAGCAAATGGGGGATGAGGTACTTGATTATCGTCAAGCCGTTGCCTATCTTTCAGAGTGTAAGCAAACGGTGGAACCGGATGGGGATCATGCATTTGTTGGATTTGAACGTTATTTCCCGCAGATCATTCGCTTTTTGTCTCTGGTTGATAAAGCAGAGAAATAGTGCGAAAACGCCAATACACTGTTATTATCAACAGTAATTCACTGATTGAATATACCCAATCTTCTTGAATTATTTAGGGTATAGTTCAATTAATCATCTATTACCGCAGAATGACAACATGACTCAATCTAGTTATAACGCAGAGGACATTGAAGTTCTCAGTGGTTTGGAGCCTGTTCGCCGTCGTCCTGGCATGTATACCGACACCAGCCGACCGAACCATTTGGCTCAAGAAGTAATTGATAACAGTGTCGATGAAGCCTTAGCTGGACATGCCGGACACATCCAAGTGATTTTATACCCCGATCAATCCCTCGAAGTGATTGATGATGGGCGTGGTATGCCTGTTGATATCCACCCAGAAATGAAAGTCTCCGCGGTTGAACTGATTTTAGGACAACTGCATGCTGGGGGAAAATTCTCCAATAAAAACTATCAATTTTCGGGTGGTTTGCACGGTGTTGGTATCTCCGTGGTCAATGCGTTATCAAAGCGTATTGAAGTCACCGTGCGCCGTGATGGCCAAGTTTATCAAATTGCGTTTGAAAATGGCGAAAAAGTCGAAGATTTACAAGTCATTGGTACTTGTGGCAAACGCAACACCGGAACCAGTGTCCATTTCTGGCCTGATGAAAGCTATTTTGATAGCCCGCGTTTCTCCGTTTCGCGCTTAACTCATAACTTAAAAGCAAAAGCTGTTTTATGCCCTGGCGTACAAATTACGTTTAAGGATCTGCTCAATGAAACTGAGCAAAGCTGGTGCTATAGCGATGGGTTAACCGACTACTTAATGGAATCGGTGGATGGTTTTGATGCACTGCCTGCCAAGCCGTTTACCGGTGAATTCTCTGCTGAAGTTGAAGCCGCTCAATGGGCGCTATTATGGTTGCCTGAAGGTGGCGAGCTACTGACGGAAAGCTATGTTAACTTGATCCCAACAGCGCAGGGCGGTACTCACGTTAATGGGTTACGCCAAGGCTTACTTGATGCGATGCGCGAATTCTGTGAATTCCGTAATATTTTGCCGCGTGGAGTGAAGTTATCTGCGGATGATATTTGGGATCGCTGCGCCTATGTTTTATCTGTGAAAATGCAAGATCCGCAATTTGCAGGACAGACGAAAGAGCGCCTTTCTTCCCGTCAATGTGCAGCGTTTGTTTCTGGTGTGGTGAAAGATGCCTTTAGCTTATGGCTAAACCAGAATGTTCAAGTTGCTGAGCAATTGGCTGAAATGGCGATTTCTAGCGCCCAGCGTCGCCTGCGTGCGGCGAAAAAAGTGGTGCGTAAGAAACTCACGAGTGGCCCAGCATTGCCGGGTAAATTAGCGGATTGTAGCTCTCAAGATCTCTCCATGACAGAACTGTTCTTAGTGGAAGGGGACTCGGCAGGTGGATCGGCGAAGCAAGCGCGTGATCGTGAATATCAAGCCATCATGCCGCTGCGCGGTAAGATCCTCAATACGTGGGAAGTTTCTTCAGATGAGGTTTTAGCCTCCCAAGAAGTTCACGATATTTCTGTCGCGATTGGTATGGATCCTGATAGCGAAGATATTTCTCAGCTACGATATGGAAAAGTCTGTATCCTCGCGGATGCGGACTCCGATGGACTGCACATTGCCACATTGTTGTGCGCCTTGTTTGTGCGCCATTTCCCTAAATTGGTCAAAGAGGGGCATGTCTATATGGCAATGCCGCCACTGTATCGTATCGATTTAGGCAAAGAGACTTACTACGCATTAGACGAAAGTGAAAAAAATGCGGTATTGGAAAGATTAAGCCGTAAAAAAGGCAAACCAAACGTCCAGCGCTTTAAAGGACTGGGTGAAATGAACCCGCCACAATTGCGTGAAACGACGTTAGATCCAAATACTCGCCGCCTCGTTCAGTTAACTATCGATGATGATAATTACACAGAAACTATGTCGAAGATGGACATGCTTCTGGCTAAAAAACGCTCGGAAGATCGTCGTAACTGGCTGCAAGAAAAAGGCGATACGGCAGAAATTGAGGTCTGATCATAATCGGATGAATAAGAGTAAGGAACGTATTGAATGAGTGAAATTACTCATGACGGTGTGGAGCGTTTACCGCTTCATGCCTTTACTGAAAACGCCTATCTGAACTACTCGATGTACGTCATCATGGATAGAGCGTTGCCATTTATCGGCGATGGACTTAAACCTGTTCAGCGCCGAATTGTGTATGCCATGTCCGAATTGGGGCTGAGCAACACGGCAAAATATAAGAAATCAGCCAGAACCGTCGGTGACGTATTAGGTAAATATCATCCGCACGGTGATAGCGCCTGTTATGAAGCGATGGTGTTGATGGCGCAGCCATTCTCCTACCGTTATCCTTTGGTTGACGGTCAAGGAAACTGGGGGGCTCCAGATGATCCGAAATCCTTCGCTGCGATGCGTTATACCGAGTCTCGCTTATCAAAATATGCAGAAGTTCTGCTCAGCGAATTAGGTCACGGTACCGTTGATTGGGTACCTAACTTTGACGGTACATTAAATGAGCCGAAAATGTTGCCTGCCCGTCTGCCAAATATTTTATTAAATGGTACCACGGGGATTGCCGTGGGTATGGCGACCGATATTCCACCACACAATGCGCGCGAAGTGGCAAGTGCGCTGGTGGCACTACTGGAAAAACCAAAGTTAAATCTTGATGAGATTATGCAGTTTATTCCGGGTCCTGATTACCCAACGGAAGCTGAAATTATCTCTTCACCGGAAGATATCCGTAAAGTTTACCAAAACGGTCGTGGCTCAGTGCGTATGCGTGCGGTATGGGAGAAAGAAGATGGTAATGCGGTAATTACAGCGCTGCCTCATCAAGTTTCCGGCGCTAAAATCCTTGAGCAGATTGCAAACCAGATGCGCGCGAAAAAGCTGCCAATGGTCGAAGATCTACGTGATGAATCAGATCATGAAAACCCAACGCGTTTAGTGATCGTTCCGCGCAGCAACCGCGTGGATCTTGATCAAGTGATGACCCACTTGTTTGCAACGACAGATCTTGAAAGAAGCTACCGTGTTAACTTAAACATGATTGGCTTAGATAACCGTCCGGCAGTGAAAGGATTGGTTGAGATCCTCACTGAGTGGATCACGTATCGTCGTCAAACAGTACGTAATCGCTTAAACCACCGTTTAGAAAAAGTATTAAGACGCCTGCATATTTTGGATGGTTTACTCATCGCTTATTTGAATATCGATGAAGTCATTGAAATCATTCGTAATGAAGATGAGCCAAAAGCCGTCTTAATGTCGCGCTTTAATATTAGCGATACCCAAGCCGAAGCGATTTTAGAATTAAAACTGCGTCACTTAGCGAAACTCGAAGAGATGAAAATTCGCGGTGAACAGGATGAATTAGCCAAAGAGCGCGATGAGTTACAGGCTATTTTAGGCTCAGAAGCTCGTTTGAATACTTTGATTAAGAAAGAGATTCAGGCAGATGCTAAAGCCTATGGTGATGATCGTCGTTCGCCGCTGCAAGAGCGCGAAGAAGCCAAAGCACTTAGCGAGCATGAAATTCTGCCTTCGGAGCCGATTACTGTCGTCTTGTCTGACATGGGCTGGGTGCGTAGTGCGAAAGGGCATGATATCGAGCCAAGTAATCTGAGCTACAAAGCGGGGGATAGCTTTAAAGGCGCCGCCCGTGGTAAGTCTAATCAAGCGGCGGTATTCCTTGATACCACTGGACGTAGCTATTCTGTCGATCCGCTGGAATTACCTTCTGCACGTAGCCAAGGTGAGCCGTTAACAGGGAAGTTAACACTTCCACCGGGCGCGACGATTGAGCATGTGCTGATGGCGCCGGAAGAGCAGAAATACTTAATGGCGTCTGATGCGGGTTATGGTTTTATTTGCACCTTTAATGATTTGGTGACGAAGAATAAAACCGGTAAGGCGTTGATGTCGTTGCCTGAAAATGCAAAAGTAATGGCGCCGATTGAGCTAAATAACGAAAAAGAAGATTTGTTATTAGCCATCACGAAAGCCGGTCGCATGTTATTATTCCCTGTGTCTGACCTCCCGCAATTATCCAAAGGGAAGGGGAATAAAATCATTAACATCACAGGGGCGCAAGCCGCAAGTGGTGAAGACTTACTGGTTTGGTTAATGGTGATCCCACCTCGAGCCTCGATCACACTCTATTTTGGTAAGCGTAAACTGAAATTTAAATCAGAAGACTTACAGAAATACCGTGCGGAGCGTGGACGTAAAGGAACATCGTTACCGCGTGGTTTACATAACATTGAACGTATTGATGTTGATTCTGTGGATACAGAGTAAAAATAACAATAATTCAAGGGCTTGGTTAAAGCCCTTTTCATAAGTTAAGGAATATTATGCTAGCGCTAATTAGAGCTATCATTGTGATCATATTTACGATTTGTGTGTGTGTAGGTGGCAGTATCTACTGCCTATTTAGCCCACGAAATCCAAGACATGTGATGACGTTTGGTCGTATGTTTGGGCGTTTGTCCCATGTGTTCGGTATTAAAATGATTGACCGTGTTCCGGCTAAGGCAAAGGATTACGGTCCAAGTATTTATATCGGTAACCATCAAAATAACTATGACATGGTCACTATGTCGAATGGTGTTCAACCAAGAACCGTTACTGTGGGTAAAAAAAGCCTTGTTTTGATCCCATTCTTTGGCTTCTTGTATTGGATCACGGGAAATATTTTGATTGACCGTGGTAACCGTTCGAAAGCCCATAACACTATTTCCCAAGTTGCCGAGCAGATTAAATCTCGTAAGATTTCAGTCTGGATGTTCCCTGAAGGAACTCGTAGCCGTGGTCGTGGTTTACTGCCATTTAAAACGGGCGCATTCCATGCTGCGATTGCTGCTGGTGTGCCAATTGTGCCTGTTTGTGTGTCTACTACACAAAACAAAATTAGCTTGAACCGTTGGAATAATGGTCATGTGATTATTGAAATGTTGGATCCGATAGATACCTCGAAATACTCTAAAGATCAGGTTCGTGAGCTGTCGGAATATTGTCATGACTTGATGGAAGCTAAAATTAAAGAGTTAGATAAAGAAGTTGAAGAGCTGAACAAACGCTAATCTCAATACTTTTATTAAGTTCTATGATTTTACTAAGTTAATTGGTATCGATAGTGGGAAGTTTATTCAGAACTTCCCACTATGTTATTCTGGCGATGTTATTTTCACTGCGAGACTTTTACTACACTATTTCTGCCGTTATTTAATCCCATCTGTAATTATTACCATTCAAATTTATTATATTTTAATTATTGATACATATATTTTTAGAATTCTATGCCCTTTCGCGATATGATGACTCGCAAATTTGTCGCAAGATAAATTATTGAATTCCAAATAGTGGTATCACCAGCATATACCTAAAAATACTCGTATAAATCACTAATTTATAATGATTTATTAAAATAACTTGCTGGTTTTTTATTTAGCGGAGAATCTATGTTATTCAGTCGTTGCCGATCATTGCTGATTAGCGGGTTGGCTGTGTGCTTATTGCAGGTATCAACTTATGCGAGTGCAGAAGGAACGACCGCACTCCCTGTTCCACCCTTGCTAGAATCCCGTTCGGGACAGCCACTCTTTTTAACATTACAAAAAATCCATTGGTCTTTCGATGGTAAATATTCTGCGGAAGTTTTAGGGATTAATGGTTCTTATCCAGGCCCCACTATTCGCGTAAAAAATGGCGATGATCTCAAACTTATCTATAGCAATAGGTTACCTGATGCCGTTTCAATGACCATTAGCGGGCTACAGATCCCAGGCACACAAATTGGCGGTGCAGCGAGACAAATTTCGCCAAATGCAGATTGGTCACCGGTGATCCCTATTCGCCAAAATGCGGCAACGCTTTGGTATCACGCGAATACTCAAGGTAAAATGGGACAGCAAATCTACAATGGTTTACTGGGAATGTGGATTATTGATGATGATTCCACAAAAGAGTTACGTTTACCAAAACATTACGGCGTAGATGATTTCCCGATTATTATTCAAGACAAACGTTTGGATAACTTTGGCGTTCCTGAATATCACACTGATGAGAATGGATTCCTCGGGGATACATTAGTGGTTAACGGTGTGCAAGATCCCTACATTGAAGTTTCTCGTGGTTGGGTACGTTTAAGATTATTAAACGCGTCTAATTCCAGACGCTATGTGATGAAAATCAGCGATGGCCGTCCTTTCGTGATGATAGCGTCAGACCAAGGATTGCTCACGGTGCCTGCCAGCGTACAAGAACTTTCACTTGCACCGGGAGAACGTCGTGAAGTGCTGATTGATATGGCGAAAACGGCTGAACTGACGATTACAGCAGGGGAATCTGCCTCGTTGATGGATCGCGTAAAAGGGCTATTTGAACCGTCGAATAATTTAATTTCCACTAATGTGCTAACCATCAAAGCGACGGGATTAATGTCATTGGTGACGGATGATGTTCCAAAACAATTAGTCTTGGATACCACACAAATTACCTCCTCGATTACTAACCGCGATATCCAGCTAAATGATCCTGTAGGCATCAATGGCGTGAAATTGGACACGGGGCGTGTGGATATTACTTCTCGCCAAGGCAGTTGGGAGCGTTGGAATGTCAGCAGTCAACAGCCTCAATCTTTCCACATTGAAGGTGTTCGCTTTAAAGTGATCAACTGTAATGGGCAGCCAGCTCAGCCAGATAACTTTGGATGGAAAGATACGGTTTGGATTGATGGGCGCTGTGAACTACTTGTGCAGATGCTGCAGCCGTCTTACAACCATTTCCCATTCCTGTTTTATAGCCAAAACCTTGAAAAAGCAGATTTAGGCTCAGTGGGACAACTGGTTATTACACCTGAAGATGGTAGTAACTAATTGAAATACCAGTAAAAGCCCGCAATTAGCGGGCTTTTTTACGTTAAAAATTAGCTTAATGCTACGCGTATGCCGAATGCGACTAGCACCACGCCAAGGACTTTATCCACATATTTTTGTACTTTTGCTAGCCCTTTTCTAACGGGGGCACTTTGAATTAAGCACACCAAAATTGGCCAGTAAATCACGGCTAGACCCCAAATAATAAAGGCGAACCAGAGCTTTTCTGAGAATGTCGAATCCACACTAAGCACTTGAGTAAAAATCGCTAAGAAGAATAACGTTGCCTTAGGATTTAAGACATTACACAAGAAACCTTGCATGAACGCTTTTTTGAATGTGACATGCTCATGTTGATTGCTCATTAAATCAACACTCTGAGCCTTTTGCGGCATCAGGCTTTTAATCCCAATCCAGATTAAATACGCCGCACCAGCATATTTAAGAATGTTAAATAACCATGGTGTTGTGGTGATCAACACAGCAAGCCCAGCCACGCAATAAGACATATGAAGTGCAATAGCAACGATAATACCAAGGGCGGTCATCATGGCTGCGGAACGTTGGTAACGCGCTGCATTCTTGATAATTAAAAAGAAATCTGGACCTGGTGAGATCATGCCAAGAGCGGCAATCGTCGCGACCATGATACTGGTCTGATACATAATGTAATCTCTTTATTTTAGGTTGAACTAAACTGAGTAATAAGGGACTAAAAGCGTTGTAAACATCGTTTAGTGCATTGACTTGAGTCGTTCGAGTATAAGGGATTGAGTGGTATTTAAGGAAGATTAAATTTAGTCGACGAAGTATGTCTGTTTCCGTATAGTGTGCACAATTTTTATATTTCGTTTCTAAGGTGGTTAGATGAATATTAGCTTAATCGCAGCAATGGCGTTCGATCAGGTTATCGGCATGGAAAATGCGATGCCTTGGAATTTACCAGGTGATTTGGCGTGGTTTAAGCGTCAAACATTGAATAAACCTGTGATTATGGGACGCGTGACTTATGAAGCGTTAGGTCGTCCTTTACCGCAGCGTGTCAACATTGTTTTGAGCAGTCAAGCAGGCACAGAAACTGGCGTTATCTGGGTTAAATCAGTTGAAGAAGCATTAGAAGCCGCGAAGGCAGTTGAAGGTGCTGATGAGATTATGGTGATTGGTGGTGGTAAGGTTTATCAACAATTCCTTCCAATGGCGAATAAACTCTATTTGACTCACGTGGATGCTGAAGTGATTGGGGATACACATTTCCCTGCTTACGAGCCTGATGAATGGGACTCTATTTTCACTGAATATCATGAGGCAGACGAAGCGAATAGCCACGGTTTCTGCATTGAAGTTCTGACTCGTCGCGTTTAACCGTCGCTACTCTAGTCAACAAAAATGGCACTGTTAGGTGCCATTTTGCTATCTATCATTTGGTATCTAGAGTAAACATTCACTCTTTGCGACGTTTCTGGTGAGATTTCTGTCTATGGAATGTTTTAGTTTCCCAGTGCAGCAGCGTTAAATCCCCTCCCCAGCAACAGCCCGTATCCATCGCATACACATGTTCTGGTGTAAACTTACCTTCCAATGATGCCCAGTGACCAAAGAAAATGGCGTAATCTTCAGGGAATTGACTTGGTAGAGAAAACCACGGCTTCAGTGGTGCAGGGGCTTTAGCTGGACTCTCTTTGCAGATCATATCCAGTTGCCCATTTGGAAAACAATAACGCAGGCGGGTGAGGGCATTGGTGCTGTAGCGTAAACGCGCTAGCCCCATCAAACTTTCAGACCAATTGTTTGGCATGTCGCCATACATAGAGTCGATAAACAGCGGATATGCATCGCTAGAAAGCACGGCTTCCACTTCGCGGGCGCACATTTTTGCGGTTTCGAGATCCCACTGTGGCGTAATACCAGCGTGGGTCATGACCATTTTTTGCTCTTCATCGACTTGTAAAAGTGGCTGACGGCGTAACCAATTGATTAGCTCATCGATATCGGGCGCATTGAGTAGCTCATCAAGATGGTCTTTAGGCTTATTGCGACTGATTTTGCAGTAGATGCCAATCAAATGTAGGTCATGGTTGCCTAACACTAAGCGTGCTGATGAGCCTAAACTTTTCACATAGCGTAAGACTTGCAATGACTCGGGTCCACGAGCAACAAGGTCACCCGTTAGCCATAATGTATCTTGCTGTGGATCGAAATTCACGCTATCGAGAAGTTCCCGCAGCTCACGATAACAACCGTGTATATCACCTACAATATATGTGGACATAATTAATTAATCAGTGTTGGGATAGCGAGACGAAATGCAGGAATATCAACATGAAAGTGATTTCCTTGCTCGCTCAGCATAACGTAATAGCCTTCCATCGTACCCATTGGTGTTTCTAAGATAGCACCGCTGGTATAGCGATATTCTTTGCCCGGTAGGATAACGGGTTGTTCTCCCACCACGCCTTCACCTTGCACTTCAGTTTTACGGCCATCACTATTGGTAATGAGCCAGTAACGGCTCATTAGCTGTATAGGAATTCGCCCTAAATTGCGGATACAAATAGTATACGCAAAGACAAAACGGGCAATGTCAGGCTGGGATTGGCTTTCTATGTAGACACTTTGAACTTGGATGCTCACATTGGGATCATTCAGCATAGTGCCTCCTCAGATTCTCTATTCCGATAAATTACACAGATAGTTTGCCATCTTACAATAGTGCTCAACGGAGATATTCTCAGCGCGCGTTCCCGGGTCGATACCCAGCTCGGTTAACTGCTCAACGCTGAATAAATCCCCAAGACTATTGCGGATAGTTTTACGACGTTGGTTAAATGCTTGAGTTGTAATACGGCTCAATACTTTAATATCCTTCACTGGGTATGGGTTTTCCTTGTGAGGGATCAATCTTACTACCGCAGAGTCCACTTTTGGTGGTGGCGCAAAGGCAGTAGGCGGAACTTCAAGCACAGGAACAACATTGCAGTAATATTGCGCCATAACGCTTAAACGACCGAAAGCTTTACTTCCTGGACCTGCTACTAATCGATTAACCACTTCTTTTTGCAACATGAAATTCATGTCGGAAATTTGGTTGGTGAATGTAAACAGGTGGAACATCAACGGTGTTGAGATGTTATAAGGCAAATTACCAAATACGCGTATTGGCTGTCCAGCTTGTTTCGCCAGTTCACCAAAATCGACAGTCATCGCATCTTGCTGGATGATGGTTAGCTTATCTTTCAGCTGTGGATGGACATGCAGACGAGCAGCAAGGTCGCGGTCAAGTTCGACAACCGTCATTTTATCCATGCGGCTACCAACAGGTTCAGTTAATGCACCAAGACCCGGACCAATTTCTACAATGGCCTGTCCTGGTTGTGGGTGCATTGCATCTACAATACTGTCGATAATAAATTGGTCAGTTAAAAAGTTCTGCCCGAAACGTTTGCGGGCAAGGTGCCCCTGATGGACTCGATTATTCATGAATTCTTTTGTGTCATTTGGATAGCTAATTTCAATGCGGTGATAAAACTGCCCGCATCGGCTTGACCCGTACCTGCTAATTCAAGCGCTGTGCCGTGATCGACTGAAGTACGGATAAATGGCAGACCAAGGGTAATATTTACCGCTCTGCCGAAACCTTGGTATTTTAACACAGGTAGTCCCTGATCGTGATACATCGCTAATACTGCGTCTGCATCGGTTAAATACTTCGGTTGGAAAAGCGTGTCTGCGGGTAAAGGACCGATTAAGGTAATGCCTTGCTTACGCAAGGTTTCTAGAGCTGGAATGATGGTTTCAATCTCTTCCATTCCCATATGTCCGCCTTCTCCGGCATGAGGGTTAAGCCCACAAACATAAATGTGCGGGTTTTCAATGCCAAACTTGGTTTGCAGGTCATGATGCAAAATGGTGATCACTTCATGCAAGCTTTGTTGGGTAATTGCCTCGGAGACATCTTTTAGCGGCAGGTGCGTGGTCGCTAAAGCGACACGTAATTCTTGTGTTGCGAGCATCATCACAACGCGGTCGCAGTGGCTTCTATCTGCGAAAAATTCGGTATGTCCACTAAATGGAATACCAGCGTCATTAATAATGCCTTTGTGAACAGGCCCCGTTACAACGGCAGAAAATTCACCATTCAAACAGCCATCACAAGCGCGGGCTAAAGTTTCAGTAACATATTCACCATTACGCACATCGAGTTTTCCAGCTTCTGCCGGTGCATTCAGTGAAACGGGAACAATCGACAATTGTCCAGCAACAGAAGTTTGTGGCTGTTTTGCATCATATTCGCGTAATGTTAGTGGTAAATTGAGAGTTTTAGCGCGTTGAAGAAGCAGGTCTGGGTCTGCGCAAGCCACAAGCTCGACAGGCCATGCCTGCTGAGCAAGTTGGATCAGAAGATCTGGGCCTACCCCGGCAGGTTCACCGGGGGTGATGACGATTGGCTTATTTTGCTTGTTCATCATTAGATTGGCTTTGGCGACCATCAACGATATTCACATAAGCCGCAGCACGTTGTTCTTGCATCCAAGTCTGCGCTTCTTCGTTAAACTTACGATTGAACAGTAAACGGTACGCTTGATCTTTCTTCGCGGCATCAGTTTTATCGACACTGCGAGTATCTTCTAACTGAATTAAGTGCCAGCCGAAACTTGAAGGTACAGGTTGGCTGATTTCACCTTTTTTCAGTTTCATCAGTGCATCACGGAATGCAGGGTCGTAAACATCAGGCATATTCCAACCTAATTCCCCACCTTTTAATGCACTACCTGGGTCTTCGGAGTTCTCTTTAGCCGCTTCTTCAAATGAAATTCTGCCGTTACGGATCTCTTGAGCCAGTTGAGTCAGTTTTTGTCTTGCTGTTGCATCATCCATAATTGGTGATGATTTTAGTAAGATATGACGCGCTTTCACTTCGGTGACGGAGATTGGCTGGTGAGTATCACCAGTGACGTCATTCACACGTAAAATATGGAAGCCTACACCAGAACGAATTGGACCAACGATATCGCCTTTCTTCGAGTTTTTCAGTTGGTCAGAAAAGACCACTGGCAGCTCTTGCAGACGTGACCAACCCATGTTTCCACCTTTCAGTGCTTGAGGGTCAGCAGAGTAAGCAATTGCTAATTTACCGAAATCTGAGCCTTTTTTCAGGTCAGTTAAGATTTTATCAACTAACGATTCTGCTTTTGATAACTGTTCTGGCGTTGGGTTCTCTGGCAGTGGGATCAGAATGTGGCTTAAATTCACACCTTTCTGAGCATTCATTTGAGAATCCATTTGCTCAGCTAATGCATCAACTTCCTGAGGCAAAATGGTGATACGGCGGCGAACTTCGTTGTTACGCACTTCCGCTAACAGCATTTCCTTACGGATTTCGCTGCGGTATTTGCCCATATTGATACCATCCGCAGTCAGGCGTTTTTCCATCTGCGGTAAGGTTAAATTATTTTGGCGAGCAATATCCGCGATAGTCGCATTCACAGCTTCTTCAGGGATATTAATCTGCATTTGGTTAGCCATCTGCAACATGATGTTATCCATAACCAAACGGTCGATGATTTGCTGGCGCAGGGTTTGATCATCAGGAACTTGTTGATTTGCATTACGTGCATTCAACTTCACTGTATTGATCATATTCTGGACGTCGCTTTCAAGTACAACTCCGTTGTTGACAACCGCAGCCACTTTATCCATTTGCTGTGGCGCAGCTAAACTTGCAGAGCTTGCGAACATCAGTCCCAGAATAAGCGTTCTCCAATTCTTCATAATGGTCCTATAAAATTGACTTTTATTCCGCATATGCGGGCTAATCGTGATCGTTATGTTGTTTGTTATCAGAAAGCACGTTGATAAGGAATAATACCTTGTTTCAACATCTCCTGACTACCTAAACTATGATTGTTATTTAGGCCTCTAAGTTCCACGTTGATAGACCATTTATTGTCATATTCGCTGTTGAACTTCTCTTTTTGCCAACCTACAATCTTACGTTCATACCCTAAATTCACCGCCCAACAGCAGGCATTGTACTGTAATCCGACTAGCTGGCTCGCCGATTGTTGCTGCTTAGTATCGTAATAATAAGAGCCAACAAAGCCCCAGTTATCACTTAATGGCCAACTTACCACGGTGCCTACTTGTGAAATACCTTGTTGGTATTCTGGTAATGTGTAGGTATAACCACCCGCAGTATCTTCACGGCGGAACGTTGCTTGAATATAGTCACGGTCAACAAAACGGTAATTCAGTTGAATCAGTCTATCGGCATCAAAGCGATATTCAGTAACTGCGTTCCCCATGGTGACGCTACCAAGGCGGCGGTCATATTGTAATCCGCCACGAATCCCCCAGTTTTCATCAATGTGCCACATGGCATCGGTTGCCCACATTAATGAACCTGTATCACTCTTATCATCGATTTTCAGGTTTGAATTACCCGCACGTGGGCGCTCTAAATAGTAAATTTGCCCGACGGAGAAATTGAAGCGTTCAGCTAAATTTTCATCATAAATACGGGTGGTTAAACCGGTTGTGAACTGGTTAGCCGAAGCGATACGATCTAAACCACTGTAAATACGATCGCGGAACAGACCTGTATAGTCAGACTGTAATAGTGCGGAGTCGTAGTTATTGATATTGTCCTGATCTTTATACGGAATATATAAATATTGAACTCGTGGCTCTAAAGTTTGAACAAAATCACTGCCTTGGAATAAGTCGCGCTCAAATACCACCTTTGCATCACTCTTAAACATTGGCAGCACGCGGGTGACATTTTTATCTAAGCTACTATTCTTTTTGACATCAGGAATATCTTGGTCGTAATGCGTTGCCATCAGCTTGATGCTGTTGTTCATTTGCGCCCAACCGTTAGACAGCGGCATGCTGACTTCTGGCTCGATATGCAAACGGGTCGCGTCTGGGTTATTTTCACCTACGCTGGTAAAACGAGCGGCTTGTGCGTAGGTATGGAAATCCAACATACCGACGTTATTTTGGTAATAGTTAAAATCGATTTGCGGTTCAGCTTTATAAGCACGACGATTCGGGTCATCAACAAAGACTTGGAACTGTTTGTGAGACACTTTCATGTTCCAATTGGTATCAGAATAGCCGACGTTAAATTTCTGCGTGGCATAACCATCAGTGGTACTACCGTACTGAGAGCTAAAGTCAGTAAAGTATTGACGGTCACTTACTTTGGTGTAGTCGGCACCAAAGTTCCAGTGCTGAGCAAAGGTCCCTGAGTGGCGCCAGTAGAATAACCAGCGGTCATCACTGTCACGGGCATCACGCTTACCATTTTCTTTATCTTTAATATAAGCACGATCGTGATTAATAAAGTCAAATGCCATGGTGCCCGTACCTGGTGTGATTAAATAACGGAATTCGTTATTTAATTTAACGCCACGGTGGGTCATAAATTGTGGCGTAATCGTCGCATCGTAATTTGGCGCGATGTTCCAATAATACGGCAGTGTGAACTCTAACCCGTCATTGTTGGAATAGCTTCCCATTGGAATTAAGAAACCGGAACGACGCTTGCTACCAATCGGCAACTGCATATATGGGCTATAGAACACCGGCACATCGGCAATACGGAAACGAGCATGCCAAATTTCTGCGACCTCTTCTTCACGGTCAATAATCACTTCAGAGCCAGCAACGCTCCATGTATTACTGCCCGGTAAGCAGCTGGTGAAAGTCCCGTTTTCCATAATGGAATAGCGGTTTTCACCTCGCATTTTCATTTTTTTCGCGTCACCGCGACCTTGACGACCTACCATCATGTAGTTACCGTCATCAACGTCAGTGTTTTTATTATCTAAGTTTGACCACGCTGAAGGGCCTTTCAGGATAATTTGAGGGTCATCGTAATGGACATTCCCCGTCGCCGTCACTTCACGAACCGGTTCTTCACCCTCTTTTTGGGTTTGTGTCAGTTTAACGTTATCTGCTGTGAGAGTCTGGTTGCCCTGCTGAATATCAACGTTACCAGTATATTCGACAAAATTAGGGTATTCCCCTGTGACGTCGTCAGCTTGAATCTCAATCGGTAAGCTATTTTGATCACCAGAGATAATAGGTTTGTCATAAACAGGCACCCCAAGCATACATTGTGCTGCAAGATCAGCATGTGCTTGCTGGCTATAAATAGCCGCCCATACCATGGTGGCGATTATTGTGGGATAACTTTTCTTCATCATTAAATAGGGAGTCCGTCAAATGGGCACAGTCGGCAAACGCTCAAAGACTATCTTAGCCAACCCGTTTTCGCCAGTATAATATCAAAACTGGAATAAACGTAGTTAGCAACTTGTTAGGCTCTTTATCGTTATGCACAAAAGCAGAATGGATAGTATGATAATGCAAAATTGCATTCTGAGCATTGAAGAATTGAGGGATATATGCACTATTGGGGTAAAATTATTGGGGTGATACTCGCTATTGTCTCCGGTTTAGGGTTTTGGGGAGCATTAGCCGGCTTACTGATTGGGCACGGTTTTGATAAGGCTTCGGCTCAACGTAAGTTTGCTGGCGCCTTCAATAAGCGCGATAGGCAAATTATTTTCTTCGCAAGTACCTTTCAAATATTAGGGCATTTAACCAAGTCAAAAGGGCGTGTCACGGAGACTGATATCCAGTTAGCATCGAACCTGATGGACAGAATGCAACTGCACGGAGAAACTCGCAAAGCCGCTCAACAAGCCTTTAGAGAGGGGAAATCCCCAGACTTTCCACTGCGTGATGTTCTTAAACAATTACGTATGGCTTGCTATGGTCGTTTTGACCTTGTTCAGATGTTTCTGGAAATTCAATTACAAGCTGCTTTCGCGGATGGAACCCTACATCCTAACGAACGAAAAGTGCTATTTATTATTGCGGAAGAGCTGGGTATCTCCCAAATTCAGTTTGAGCAATTCTTAGATATGATCCAAAGCGGTCGCCAGTTTGGTCATGGTTATTCTCAGCAGCAGTCTGGAGGCTATTACCAACAAAATAATGGCCCTACGCTGGAAGATGCCTGTAAGGTACTTGGGGTTTCCGTCGATGATGACCCAACGAAAATTAAGCGAGCGTACCGTAAGCTGATGAGTGAGCATCATCCCGATAAGCTGGTTGCTAAAGGTTTACCGCCAGAGATGATGGAAATTGCTAAGCAAAAAGCACAGTCAATTCAGGCGGCTTATGATCTTGTTAAAAAAGAGAAGGGTTTCAAATAACTTCAGTTTTTAAATAACTTAAGTTTTTAAATAATTAAAGCGCTTAAACCAGCCTAAGCGCTTCAATGAGATTAGAAATCTGGTGGGCAAGTAAAATGCATTGGTGTGCCATATTCAGGGTGAGTGATATACAGCTCCTGCGCATGTAATTGCAAACGTGGTGCCAATGCCAATGCTTCTTCATGGGCATAAAATCTGTCACCAAGAATAGGGTGTCCCAGCGCGAGCATATGAACACGTAGCTGATGAGAGCGTCCCGTAATTGGCGAAAGTTTGACTCGCGTTGCCTGCTCTTCATATTCTAAAACTTGGTATTCGGTTTGAGCCGATTTTCCGGTTTCAAAACAGACTTTCTGCTTAGGGCGATTCGGCCAGTCACAAATTAGCGGTAAATCCACCAAACCCTCAGGTTTTTCCAAATGACCCCACACGCGAGCCACATAGTGTTTTTTCGGCTCCCGTTCCCTAAACTGACGCTTGAGTTCACGCTCAGCCGCTTTATGCAGAGCGACGACCATAACGCCACTGGTTGCCATATCTAAACGGTGAACGGACTCTGCCGCAGGATAATCCCGCTGAATACGGCTCATGATGCTGTCATGGTGCTCAGGGGCTTTCCCTGGTACAGAAAGCAAGCCGCTAGGTTTATTGACTACAATAATATGCTCGTCTTGGTAGAGTATATGTAGCCATGGTTCCGTAGGGGGATTATAGGGTAACATTTTTTATCCTTTATTCTTCACGCTGTAGCGGTGTTGGCTGCTTTCAGCCAGCACCGCTAGTGCCGAGCTACATGCTCTACTGATGCGTGACAACCACTAAGCGGATAGCGTCGAGGCGCCATGAAGCTTGGTCGATGTTGGTCATCAATTGGCGACGCTCTTCCTCGATAATATCGAGTTCTTCATCACGGATATTTGGGTTAACCGCTTTTAGCGCTTCCAAACGAGACAGCTCCAGAGTCAAGGCTTTATCAGCGGCTTCTTTGGCATTCTCAATAATGGATTTTGCTTCTTTCTCGACCATCGGTTCAGAGAGGCGCAATACAGAATGCACCTCGTTTTGTACCGCATTGACTAACTTGCTCGCCATATGACGGTTGATGGCATTTAATTGGCGGTTAAAACTCTCAAACTCCACTTGTGAAGATAGGTTATTACCTTTTAAATCAATCAATAAGCGAACTGGGGTCGCCGGTAAGAAACGGCTGATTTGCAGCTGTTTCGGAGCCTGAGCTTCTACCACATAAATCAGTTCGGTTAGCAAGGTACCTACTGGCAACGCTTTGTTTTTCAACACAGAAACTGCACAGCTACCCGTATCGCCGGATAACACTAAATCCAAACCGTTGCGGATGATCGGATGTTCCCAGCTAATAAACTGCGTATCTTCGCGGGAAAGCGCTTGTTCACGGTCAAAGGTGATAGTGCAGCCATCTTGCGGTAATCCTGGGAAATCAGGCACTAACATATGGTCGGATGGCGTGAGGATAATTAAGTTATCGCTCTTATCTTCTTGGTTGATCCCAACGATATCAAACAGGTTCAGCGCAAAGTTAACCAGCTCAGTTTCGTTATCGCCTTCACCAATCTCTTCGGCTAATTTATTACCGGCTTCACCACCATTTGAGTGCATTTCCAGCAAGCGGTCACGACCTTGCTCTAACTGCGCTTTGAGTGCATCGTGCTCTTCGCGGCAGGTTTTAATAAATTCATCAAACCCGTCAGTGATGGTTGGCTCTGCCATAAATTGCAGCAGTTGTTGGTAATATTTATCGTAGATAGTACGGCCGGTAGGGCAAGTATGCTCGAAAGCATCTAAACCTTCATGGTACCAACGGATCAACACAGCTTGTGCGGTATTTTCCAAGTAAGGCACGTTGATTACGATATCGCGGCTTTGACCAATACGATCCAAACGACCAATACGCTGCTCAAGCAAGTCAGGGTTGAATGGCAGGTCAAACATCACTAATTGGTTAGCAAACTGGAAGTTACGACCTTCTGAACCAATTTCAGAACACAGCAATACCTGTGCGCCTTCTTCTTGTGAAGCAAAGTATGCCGCAGCGCGGTCACGTTCTAGCAGGGATAAACCTTCGTGGAATACTGCCGCGCGGATCCCTTCACGTTCACGCAGAACTTGCTCAAGCTGTAATGCTGTAGCGGCTTTGGCACAGATAACCAGTACTTTTTCATGGCGATTTGCGGTTAAGAAGCCCATCAGCCATTCAACACGTGGGTCGAAGTTCCACCAAGTAGCGTTTTCGCCTTCAAATTCTTGGTAGATTTGTTCTGGATACAGCATCTCTTTCGCGCGAGTTTCCACATCCTTTTTTGTGCCCATAATGCCAGCGACTTTGATTGCCGTTTGGTATTGAGTTGGCAATGGCATTTTTAAAGAATGCAATTCACGGCGTGGGAAGCCTTTGACACCATTACGGGTGTTTCTAAATAACAGGCGGCTAGTACCGTGTCTGTCCATCAGCATATGGATCAGTTCTTGGCGAGCGGCTTGGCTGTCATCGCCTTCAAGATTAGCAGCTTTTAATAACGGCTCAATATCTTGTTCTTTGATAAGCTCGTTAAGCAGATTTTGCTGATCATTCGTCAGCTTATCACCCGAAAGAAGCAGTGAAACTGCATCAGCGACAGGGCGATAGTTTTCTTGTTCAGCTAAGAATTCTTGGTAGTCATGGAAGCGGCTAGGGTCGAGGAGGCGCAAACGCGCAAAATGGCTCTCTTGACCTAATTGCTCTGGTGTTGCCGTTAGCAGTAAAACAGAAGGAACGTGCTCTGCTAAGGTTTCAATCACTTGATATTCACGGCTTGGGGCAGTTTCGCTCCATTGCAGATGGTGAGCTTCATCGACGACCATCATATCCCAGCCCGCTTCGACGAGTTGGTCAAAACGCTGTTTATTACGACGAACAAAATCCAGAGAACACAGGACTAATTGTTCAGTTTCAAATGGGTTATCGCTGTCGTGTTGGGCTTCGCTGTAGCGGCTATCATCAAACAGAGAAAAACGCAGGTTAAAACGACGTAGCATTTCCACCAGCCATTGATGCTGTAAGCTATCTGGGACAATGACCAATACTCGCTCAGCACGACCTGCCATCAATTGTTGATGGATTATCATACCCGCTTCGATGGTTTTCCCTAAGCCCACTTCATCCGCCAGTAAAACTCGTGGATTGTGGCGCTTACCGACTTCGTTAGCAATATGCAACTGATGCGGGATCAAACTCGCGCGGATCCCTCGCAGGCCCGTAGATTGGTGTTTAACTTGTTCGCTTTGAAATTTACGTGCGCGAAAACGCAGAGCAAAACGATCCATACGATCGATTTGACCGGCGAACAGTCTATCTTGTGGCTTATTAAACGTTAGCTTGCTATCAAGGAACACTTCTCTCAGGCTGACATCCGCTTCTTGGGTGTCTAAACGTGTTCCTGTGTAGGTCAATAACCCTTTATCTTCTTGAATACTTTCAACTTGTAGCTGCCAACCTTCGTGACTGGTGATGGTATCACCTTCGTTGAACATCACTCGGGTAATTGGGGCATCACTACGTGAGTACAGTCGGTTTTCCCCAGTGGCAGGAAAAAGCAACGTCACCATACGGGCATCAATAGCCACGACGGCGCCTAACCCAAGTTCGCTTTCTGTGTCGCTGATCCAGCGTTGACCAAGAGTAAATGGCATAGGTTTAATTTAATTCCATAATTTTGATTGTTTATTTTTAGATGTTTAAGACAACTAACCGGTGTCTTTGCCCAGTGTTGATATAACGGTTATATACCAAGGGTGATGCGAAATTTTTTAATCGTTTTGCCGTTTGGCAATTATAGCTCTTTTCTTTTTCGAGTCGCGCTGCTCGAATTATGATGAGTATAGCCGATTTTCTCGCCAAGCTGTGCGTATAACAGGTCGAGATATCAAAGGGGCGTTATATTAATTCAACATTCGCTTATCGTCACCTGTTAAAAATGCGGCAATTGTAATAAGAATTGTACAATTCTCGCTGTTCGTTAGGCTTTAAAACAAAAGATTAATTTGCCCTGTCAAAATGGCGTCAAAATCATCTTGCAGAAATGGAAGAATTCCATCGGCGATAGGTTTGATTTGCTTAAGAATATAGTGCTCATAGTCAGGTTTCGCGGTCACGGTCTCTAATGGCTCAGGACCCGCCTGAGTGATGATATAACTGATCCACCCCCCATTTTGATATTGCAATGGGCGCTGTAATTGCAAATTGTACTCATCGGCTTGGCGTGCGGCTCGTACATGAGGTGGCACATTACGTTGATAATCTGACAATTTACGCCGTAGGCGCTTGCGGTAAATCAAGCGATCGTCATATTCTCCTGAACGAATGGCATGAATATAGTCGCGAATAAATTCCCGATAAGGCTGGCGATAAAAAATGCGCGTATACAGCTCTTTTTGGAAGTTTTGAGCGAGAGGTGTCCAGTCTGAACGAATGGTTTCTAAGCCTTTAAAAACCATCGTATCTTGGCTTAAACCCGCATAGCGTTTTTTA
Source organism: Providencia sp. JGM181 (assembly GCF_018257375.1). Taxonomy (NCBI): domain Bacteria; kingdom Pseudomonadati; phylum Pseudomonadota; class Gammaproteobacteria; order Enterobacterales; family Morganellaceae; genus Providencia; species Providencia sp. JGM181. Next base: position 65,066 of record NZ_JAERJY010000002.1, read on the forward strand.
CTGCCTTGGTCTGTGCCTCTAATTGTTGGCATCAAAAAGCGCCGATAATGGGTTTCATACTCAAGCTCGAGCACACCATCAAGTTGCCACTCTTCTTTAAGATGCTGTTTCCACCAATTATTTACATGGTCACGCAGTTGATAGCCCACTTTTTGAGCTTGTTCATCAGTATGGGGATCTCGTAGCCAAACAAAGGTGGAATCGGTGTCCCCATAAATTACCTGATATCCTTGGGATTCAATCAATTGTTTGGTAATTCGCATGATTTCATGACCGCGCATGGTGATTGACGCGGTTAATCGTGGATCAAAAAAGCGGCATCCATCGGCACCCAAAACCCCAGCAAAAGCATTCATAATAATTTTGAGGGCTTGAGAAAGCGGGGCATTTTTTTGCTGTTTGGCTTTATCACGACCTTGCCAAATATGGCTGACAATATCTGGCAAGCAATGGGTTGTACGGGAAAACCAAGCACCGCGAAACCCTTCAACAGAATGTTCAGGTTCTGGGTGTGCAAGCCCTTCAATCATGCCTGCTGGGTCTATTAAAAAGGTGCGAATAATCGAGGGATACAGGCTTTTATAATCCAGCACCAAAACGGAGTCATACAAACCCGGCTGTGAATCCATCACGAACCCACCGGGGTTAAGCTGAAATTTTTGTTCTGAAAGTGTGGGGGCAACAAACCCTAAGCGGTGTAGCCGAGGAATATATAAATGGGAAAAGGCGGCCACCGAGCCTCCCATGCGATCGGCTGCTAACCCCGTGACCGTCGAGCGCTCTTGCAAGAACGCCATTAAATCGGTTTTCTCAAAGATGCGATGTACCAAAATACAGTCTTGAATATTGTAATGGGCGAGGGCGGGTTTATCGTGAGCAAAGCGGCGGTTAATTTCATCCATGCGATCATAGGGAGTATCAATCGCTTTCCCTTCCCCAAGTAGCTGTTGGGCAACGGACTCCAAGCTGAATGAGCTAAAACTCCATGTCGCCGATTTTAACGCATCAATACCATCAATAATTAAGCGACCTTCAGCAGAGGCAAAAAAGACACCTTGCTTAAAACCGTGTTCTCGCCATTCGAGTTTTTTCCCTTGCCGACCGAGCAACAGAGGGATGCCATAGCGCTCTGCATGCTTTTGTAAAACTTGCAAATCAAACTGGATCAGATTCCAGCCGATGATGGCATCGGGATCGTACTGTTGCAGCCATTCGTTCAATTTTTCAAGTAATTGAGGGCGGCTGGTGGCATACACGAGTCGATGTTGGTCATTCAGAGCAGGACCTTGATCGGGTCCCAACATAAACACCACATTGTCACCGCAGCCAGATAACCCAATGGAATAAAGCTCCCCATGTTGGCTCGTTTCAATATCGAGAGAAACGGCGTGCAGTGTCGGGCGATAACCTTCACAAGGTTTGAGTTGATATTTCCCCTGATGATTGCGAGAAAACCACACGGGAGCGGTAATAAAGCGCTCCATTAAATAACGCTCACAAGGGCGAATATCGGTTTCCAGCAGTTCAATGCCTAATGCTTGGCAGTTTTTATCTAGGTTTTGTAATTGACGATATTGCTGGCAATAGATGGCGTAGACTTTTTCGCGTTTGAAATCTCGCAGTTCCACGGATCGATAGCTGATATCAGCTTGTCCTTCAATTAAATGGCGTACTAGGGAAAACTTGGATTCAGGTAAAAAACCCACGGCTTGTTGATAGGGAACAATGACTTTTTGCGGTTTGTTATCCGTGAGTAACCAATAGCTTACCTCGATACCGTAGCGGGTATCTCGCCAATGGCGGCTAAGAATAAAGCCTTTTTCAGCGGGGGTGTTTGACTGAGACATAAAGGAAACTCGCGTAAATAATCTGCAAATTAATATACGCGAGTAGTGGAAATTTATACAGTATTATTTGTTGGGCTAATTAGAAATGCCCAATAATGCAGAAGCGTCGGTTTTGCCTTGTAATAGTGTTTCGGTATCACCGTCATACACAATTGCGCCATCAGCGATCACTAAGCTGCGAGGGGCGATTTGTAGCGAGTCTTCAATACTATGGGATACCATTAATAATGTGATGGATTTATTCACGCAAACGTCATTGAGTAGTTGCAGCATTTCACTGCGCAGCGCAGGGTCAAGGGCGGAAAATGGCTCATCCAGCAATAAAATCGGTTGATTGCGAATTAAACAGCGTGCGAGTGCGGCTCGTTGACGCTGCCCACCGGATAACTGCGCTGGTGTTCGATCTAAACAGTCGGTTAAACTGACCTGCCGCGCCATTTGCTCGACTTCAGCCATTTGCGATGCACTCAAACGTAAGCTCGGTTGTAAACCTAGCCCAATATTTTGCCTTACGGTTAGGTGAGCAAACAGGTTATTTTCTTGAAATAACATGGAAACAGGGCGTTTAGCTGGGGGCGTAAATGTATGATTTTCACCATTTAAGGTAATCGTACCGCTGCGAGGAAATTGAAACCCACTAATTAGGCTGAGCAGCGTGCTTTTGCCTGCGCCACTAGGACCCATTACGGCAACTCGTTCCCCCGAAGCTACCGCAATATCAAAATGCATATTTAGGTTATCGTATTGATAATCTAGATTTTGTAATTCAATCATGAGTTTTCCCCGATAGGCGTTCGAGTAGGCTAAACAGGCAGAAACAGAGTAACAACAATAACATCGCGGTAACCGCGCCATCATTGGTTCGATACGCGCCAATCTGTTGATAAAGATAGTAAGGCAAGGTACGGAACTCTTCATTACCAAACAAGGCGACCACGCCAAAATCTCCAATCGAAATCACGCAAGCGAATGCCAATGCTTGTGCGATAGGTTTGCGTAATGCTCGTAATTCAATGATTTTAAATCGATTAAAACCAGTGATTTCGAGTGATTGGCATAACGGATTATAGCGTTGAGCCAGATCTCGCATTGGGTTATCCAGTACCTTTAGCGCGTAAGGGATAGCGAGTAAGGCGTTAGTCATGATCACCAACGGATAAGGAGTTTCGGGTATTCCAATGGTTTCATTGAAAAAGATAAAAAAGCCTGTCGCCAGCACAATACCCGGCATCGCCAGAATAATCAGCCCGCTTAGCTCAATAGCTTGTCCAAGTTTTAATGCATTTCTTAAACGCAGTTCACGGCTACTCCATAGCAGCATTAGTGTGAGGATCACGCACAAAATTCCAGCACAGAGTGCAATAAACAGTGAGGTCAATGTGGCTTGCCATAACGCAGATTGCTGTAAAACATCCAGTAATTGACCGTTGAGCCCATCAACAATGACCGCTAATAACGGCGGAATTAATAGCAAAATAGCTGCAGCAATCACCAGCCAGTCACGTAAACGGCGAAACAGGTTATCGGCAGGATCAAACCATGATGTTTGGTGGCTAAATCCAACGGAAAAGGCATGGTTAATACGTTGGCAAATAAGCATTAATCCTACGCAACATCCCAACTGAATTAACGCAAGCAGTGTGGCACGCCCTAAATCAAAGTCGTAGCTCAGTGCTTGGTAAATCGCGAGTTCGATAGTGGTCGCCGCAGGGCCACCGCCCAGAGCCAGTACTGTCGCAAAGCTGGCAAAACAGAGCATAAAAATCAGCGCGCCTGTTGGCAACATCTGACGGCGTAAATAAGGCCACTCTAAAAGGGTAAATTGTTGCCACTCATTGAACCCTAATTGAGCGGCGCTTTGACGCTGCTCAATGGCAATATTTTCAAGGGATTGCAGCAACATCCGGGTGGCGAGTGGCATATTGAAAAAGATATGCGCCAATAAAATGCCACGCAGACCATAAGGGGAAAACTGATAATCAACACCAAGCCATAGGCACAGTTTTGCTAGCCATCCGGTTTGTCCATATACCGACAAAATACCGAAAACGGCGACTAAAACGGGTAAAACAAGCGTCATTGCACACAAGCGGAGCAAGAGCATTCTTCCCCAAAATCGCCGGCGATACAGAGCTCTTGCAAGAAAAATAGCGGGAATAATGGAAAAAATAGCGGAAAGCAATGCCTGCCAAAACGTAAAACCGATGACATGCCATAAATAATCGTCGTCGATTATCTCGCGGAGGGAAACTTCAGGTGCGAAAAACCACAGCGCCCCAAAAGCGAGCAGGGCAACGACGATTAAAAGACCGGAGGCTATTGCCCCCGGTAATAAGGTTAAATTGATTAACGACTGACGGCGGTTTGCCATAAACGTGTCCACGTTTGACGTTCTTTAGCCACTTCTTCCGCGCTAAATTGCAGGGATTTAGCAGGCAGTGGTAGCACGTTATACACTTCAGGCAACGGCATATCGATAACCGGATACATCCAGTTAGTGGTTGGTAATGTGCCTTGGAATTCAGGGGTTAACATAAATTGTAAGAACTGTTTTGCCAGCTCAGGTTGAGGGCTGTGTTTCAATCTTGCCGCCACTTCGACTTGCATATAATGCCCTTCATCGAACAGTGCTGCCGCGTAGTTGTCTTTCTTATCATTTAAAATTTGGTAACCCGGCGAGGAGGTGTAGCTCAGGACAAAATCTCCTTCACCTTTTAAGAACAAGCCATAAGACTCACTCCAACCTTTGGTCACGGTCAGTGTTTTGGCTGCCATTTTCTTCCATGCATCAGCCGATTTATCACCGTAGATTTTCTCAATCCACAACATTAACCCTAAACCTGGGGTGCTGGTGCGCGGATCTTGGTAAATGATTTTCCAATTATTTTTGCTATCAAGCAGTTCATCCATGCTTTTTGGCGGTTGCTTGATTTTATTGGTGTCATAGATAAAGGCGAAATAACCATAATCATAAGGAATGAATGTTTTGCTTGTCCATTCGATAGGTAATTTAAGCGCATCCGTTTTGATATCTGCTGGGGCAAATAAGCCGGTTTTTTCTGCGGAATCGAGCAAGTTGTTATCTAACCCTAAGATAATGTCGGCTTTGCTTTTTTCCCCTTCCATACGTAGGCGATTCAGTAGTGCAACACCATCCCCTAGAGAAACCAGTTTTAACTCGCATTCACATTGAGCTTCGAAATTCTTTTTGATTTGAGGACCTGGTCCCCATTCTGCAGCAAAGGAATCATAGGTATATACCGTCAGCGTTGGTTTTTCGGCAGAGGCGAATGCAGCAAAACTTAAGGTGGTTAAGGCAATGAGTGAGGTAAAGAGTTTATTTTTAGTCATTGTAATTCCTGCGTAAATCATAAAAAAAACACAGGATTTGAGGAGGGACCGATACAATAATTTGTAGGCGGTAGCTCAAATCCCTACGCCGGTATTAGCCGGATCAGGTTCTACGGGTTATTTCTCAGCCCAAATTGGCACCCCGTTGAGACGCAGACTATTGTAATTACTTCAGACATATCTGCAAACTGTATTGATATAGGTTTACCAGTTTGGGTATGTGTGAAACAATTAGGCATCTTTCAAATTTGGTTATTGAGGTAGTCTAGTGATCGATGATGATGGCTACCGCCCGAATGTAGGAATTGTAATTTGTAATCGGCAAGGTCAAGTCTTATGGGCTCGCCGTTATGGTCAGCATTCTTGGCAATTTCCTCAAGGTGGGATTAACCCGGGGGAATCGCCAGAACAAGCGATGTATCGTGAGTTATACGAGGAAGTCGGACTACAGCGTAAAGATGTAAGGTTACTTGCATCTACCCGTAATTGGTTACGCTACAAATTACCTAAGCGTTTGGTGCGTTGGGATACAAAACCTGTTTGTATTGGACAGAAACAACGTTGGTTTTTACTTCAACTCCAATGTAATGACGCCGATATAAACGTGCAGCGCAGTAAATCGCCAGAATTTGACGGCTGGCGGTGGGTCAGTTATTGGTATCCTGTTAGGCAAGTGGTCTCTTTTAAGCGCGAAGTTTATCGCCGCGTGATGAAGGAATTCGCTCCCGTAGTTATGCCTCTGCAGGAACAGAAATTACCACAACGACCTGTTTTTAATAATCGTAGGCGCGGAGTTAAGTAAGCCTATGTTGACGCGTTTACGTGACATTGTCGAAAAGGTCGCGATGGCGACCAGCCTGACTCAAGCTCTTGAAGTTTTGGTCAATGAGACGTGCAAAGCGATGCGCACCGATGTGTGCTCGATTTACTTAGCCGATCATCCTCGCCAATGTTATTACCTAATGGCAACCCGCGGGCTGAAAAAGCCTAGCGGGATTGCTATTCGTTTAGGATTCGACGAAGGGGTTGTTGGCGCAGTCGGTCGGCAATCGGAAATGTTGAACCTCGCCGATATTCGCGAACACCCGCAATTCAAATACCTTCCCCAACTCAAAGAAGAACAGCTCAAAGCCTTTCTTGGCGTGCCTGTCGTTTATCGACGCCAATTACTGGGCGTGCTAGTGGTTCAGCAGCGAGAAAAACGGTTATTCAGCGAAACTGAAGAGTCCTTTATGGTCACGCTATCGATGCAGTTAGCGGTGATTTTATCCCAAGCGCAAACAAAAGGTATTTTCGGGCAATATCGACAAAATCGCCTCAAAGCTATCCCTGTTTCTCAAGGAATTTCGATGGCTTATGGTTGGCAAGATACCTCCCAACCTTCTTTAGACAATGTGTATCAAGCGACCACATTGAATATTGATGAAGAGCGTCAACGCTTGGTGATAGCGCTGGAAAGTGCGGCGGCAGAATTTCGTCGTATTAGTAAGCGGTTTATGGCGAGCTCATCGAAAGAAAGCGCAGCTATTTTCGACCTATATAACCACTTGCTTAATGACCCCCAACTGAAAAAACGGTTATTTACGGCGATTAATCAAGGGGCGGTGGCTGAATGGGCAGTGAAAACCGTCATCGAAGATTACGCTTTGCAGTTCTCACGTTTACGTGACCTCTATTTAAGAGAGCGTGGCTCTGACCTTCGCACCTTAGGGCAGCGCTTATTATTTCATCTCGATGATTCACTGACACCCACTAGCCAATGGCCAGACCGTTTTATTTTGGTGGCTGATGAGCTAAGTGCGAGCGTTCTTGCTGAATTACCGCTTGAGCAATTAGCGGGTGTGATTGTGCGCGATGGTGCAACGCACTCCCACTCTGCAATCTTGATCCGAGCGATGGGGATCCCCGCGATTATGGGGGCGGATATTGAGCCTTCCTTATTACATAATCGCCATCTGATTTTGGATGGCTATCGTGGCGAAGTGTTTATTGAGCCTGAAAATTTTATTGCTCAGGAATACCAGCAAATTATTGAAGAAGAAAATGTACTTAGCCGATTAGCGGAAGGTACGCTTTCTCAAGATGCAGTGCTCAAAAATGGCGAGCATGTGGATATTTGCCTCAACGCCGGATTGAGCCCTCGCTATGAACAGCAAATTCATGATGGGGTGGATGGTGTTGGATTATATCGAACCGAACTGCCATTTATGCTGCACAATGGCTTTCCATCAGAGGATGAACAGAAGCAGTTATATCGGGATGTACTGCAACTTTTTGCAACGAAACCGGTGGTATTAAGAACCTTAGATATCGGTGCGGACAAACAACTGCCTTACATGCCGATCAGCGAGGAAAATCCTTGCTTGGGGTGGCGTGGGATCCGAATCATGCTGGATCAGCCTGAAATCTTTTTGATCCAGTTGCGTTCTATGCTGAGAGCTAACCAAGATACGGGCAATTTACGTATTTTATTGCCTATGATCACTAGTATTAATGAAGTGGATGAGGCGATCGGGCTGATTAATCGCGCCAGAAATGAAGTGAGCCAACAACTCGGAAAATCGATTGATTTACCTCCAATTGGCGTGATGTTGGAAGTGCCTTCACTCTTGTTTTTGCTGCCAGAGTTAAAGCAGCGAGTTGATTTTATTTCGATAGGTACCAACGACTTTACACAATATTTACTCGCCGTCGACCGTAATAACACTCATGTGGCGGCGCTCTATGATAACCTGCACCCTGCGGTGGTGCGTTTTCTATCCATGGTACATATGGAATGTCAGCGTATAGGCCTGCCGATTAGTGTGTGCGGCGAAATGGCGGGGCAGCCATTAAGTGCTATGGTGCTGATTGCATTAGGTTATCGTAGTTTGAGTATGAGTGGGCGCAGTGTTCCTCGCATGAAATATTTAATTCGTCAGCTTGATCCTCAATTGATGGCTGAGTTAGTGCCTGATTTGCTCGGCGCAGAAACCAGCGAAAATGTTCGCCATAAGATTAGCGAGTTTATGGAAAGAAATGGACTTGGTGGTTTTGTGCGTGGCGGGATCTAGTTTGATCTTCTATGTTATTAATATGTAATTATATGCTGGCAATAACCTCGTGTTATTATGCGACATAATTTTTGACTCAATTATTTTAAAGTGGGGAACGATGAGTAACAGTTACTTAGCATTTCCGGAAATTGATCCCGTAATGTTCTCGATTGGCCCAGTCTCTTTGCACTGGTATGGTTTTATGTACCTTGTCGGATTCGTTTTTGCGCTATGGTTAGCGGGACGTCGCGCTTCTAAGCCAAACAGTGGCTGGACAAAAAATGAAGTCGAGAACTTGTTGTACATTGGTTTTGTCGGTGTATTTGTAGGTGGACGACTTGGCTATGTTTTCTTCTATAATTTGCCTGTTTTCTTAGATGACCCTCTGTATCTGTTCAAAGTGTGGGATGGCGGCATGTCCTTCCACGGTGGCTTGATTGGGGTTATCTGTGCCATGATGTGGTTTGCCTATCGCACGAAACGCCGTTTCTTACAAGTTTCTGATTTTGTTGCACCGTTGATTCCTTTTGGTCTTGGAATGGGGCGTATCGGTAACTTTATTAATGGCGAGCTATGGGGACGGGTTACCCTAGATACACCATGGGCATTTTTATTCCCTCATTCAAGAAGTGAAGATATCCAACTTGCGGCACAAGACCCCTCTCTGTTGCCTATTCTTGAGCAATACGGTGTATTGCCAAGACACCCATCCCAGCTGTATGAAATGGTTTTAGAAGGTATCGTTTTATTCTTGATATTGAATTTATTTGTACGTAAACCTCGCCCAATGGGGAGCGTATCGGGCCTGTTCCTTATCGGTTATGGTGCATTCCGTATCATCGTTGAATTCTTCAGACAACCAGATGCACAATTAGGTTTATTCGGTGGTATCAGTATGGGGCAAATCCTCTCGATTCCGATGATTATTATCGGTGTATTGATGATTGTCTGGGCTTACAAATACGGTAAAAATATCCCAGCCCATAAGCCCGCTAAAAACGTTGAGAGCAAGTAGCGTAGATAGCCAGTAGCGTCGATAGCAAGTGGTGCAGATAGCGAGTCGCGTAGACAGTAAATAACGTAGACTGTAATAACATAGACAGCAAATCGCGCTAATAAGCAGTAAATTAAGTCATTTTCGGTTTGTGTTATTGAGGGATATTCGATAACACAAACCGCCTGTATTTCGGAGTAAGAGAGCCACTATGAAGCCGTATCTTGAGTTATGCCAACGTATTATCGATGAAGGTCAATGGGTTGAAAACAAGCGTACTGGTGTTCGCTGTTTAACCGTGATTAATGCCGACCTCGAATATGATGTGGGCAACAATCAATTCCCTTTAATTACGACGCGTAAAAGCTTTTATAAAGCCGCTATTGCCGAGTTATTAGGGTACTTGCGTGGCTATGATAATGCAGCGCAGTTCCGTGAAATTGGTTGTAATACTTGGAATGCCAATGCTAATGAAAACCAAGCATGGTTAGATAACCCACATCGTAAAGGTGAAGATGATATGGGGCGCGTTTATGGCGTCCAAGGTCGCTCATGGCAGCGCCCTGATGGCTCTCATCTTGACCAATTAAAGAAAGTGGTTAATAACCTGAAAAACGGTATTGATGACCGCGCGGAAATTGTGACTTTCTATAACCCCGGTGAGTTCGAAATGGGCTGCTTACGTCCTTGCATGCACACTCACACGTTTTCACTTCTTGGCGATACGCTGCATTTGACGTCATACCAACGTAGCTGTGACGTGCCTCTTGGGCTTAATTTCAATCAGGTTCAATGTTTTGTACTGCTGGCGCTAATGGCGCGTATTACGGGCCACAAAGCCGGTAAGGCTTATCATAAAATTGTGAACGCACATATTTATGAAAATCAACTGCCTTTAATGCGTGATGTTCAATTAAAACGTGAACCATACCCATCTCCAAGCTTGACGATTAACCCTGAAATTAAAACCTTGGAAGATCTTGAAACGTGGGTAACAACTGATGATTTCATCTTAGAAGGTTATCAGTGCCACGAAGCAATAAAATATCCATTTACGGTTTAAGCTAGGCTGATTGATGCATCAGGTTGACTGGTGCATCAGTTTGGTTAACGTAAAGGTATAGGCGTGAGCACCGCCTATGCCTTTATTATTTTTGTCATTCTTACTATTTTACTGTCCTCTAATCTTTGACGCCGCTTCATATCGTTATCTCCCTATTATTTTTTCCATTACCTTTGTCGCTCTATTCACTGTTGTTATTTCCCATTTCTCGCTTCATTCCCGCAGACTATTTTTAGCTGTTTATCTTCGTTTTCGAGACAACTTTTTTATCTCTCTATTTCATTTTGCGAAGCCGTTTCCAAAAGCATTTAAGGTAAATGCAAAAGTTACATTTTGCTGGGAAGCGCTACGAAGAATGGTAAATGAGGGCTGTTGGGCTGAGAGGTTTTCACCCAAGCTCCCTGTAGAGAATGATTGTGAGGAATCAAGAAATGCCAGAACAGACAAATTTGATACATGGAAAAATAAAGTGGCTAAAGCGCAACATTGATGAGCCGGGATTCACTTTAATTGAAATACTGGTTGTTCTGTTTCTGTGTTCAATAGTGGCTTTACCGGCGTTTTATCAATGGCAACAGCAAGTGAAGCGGCTACAGCTTATTGATGCTGCGAGGCAAACTGCCGAATTTATCTACAGTAACCTAATGGAAGGCATTTATTTAAATCAGCACCGTATTGTGACGGTAAATTTCACATCAAAAGAGTGGCGTTTAGTTGTTATCGATGCAGAGACTGCACAAGAAATCAGCCAATTTAAAGGCGATAAATTTGAGAGCATTGAGCTTAAATATGCATCTAGAGAATTAATTCATTTTTACGGTAGGCAAGGAACAAGTAGCCCTTTTCGAATTGAGCTCAGTAATGAAAGTGACCAAATATCCGTGATTATTTCATCTTCAGGTCGGGTACGTAGTTGCAGCCAGCAAACGTTGGCAGGCGTTCCTAAATGTTAAATGACACTAAAAAGCATAAAGCAGAAAAGGGGTTTTCTCTGCTAGAAACACTGATTGCAATGCTAATTGGTTGTTTGGTCTGTATTGCAGCGATGAATACGATCCCTGTGTTATTTAAGCAACTATTTCAGACTTTTTTTCAATATCAATTGGATAGGGAGGTCCGGCAGGTGTTGATTAATATGGAAAAAGATTTTCGTCGAATAGGTCATTGCAGCCAGTCACCTTCCAAGCCTCATTGTGAAGGAAAGGCAATTACCATTGGTGCTAAGTTCTTAAGCCGTCAGGCCAATTCTTGCATTATTTTTGCCTATGATCAGGATTTATCTGGGCAATGGGTTATAGGACAAGGCCGTTCATTACATTCCGATTTTTTTGGATTTAGACTCAACAACAATAAGCTCGAGTCTAACCGTAATGTGACAAACTGCGATGGTACCCGCTGGCAGTCGTTGTTTGATCCTAATATGGTAAAAGTGAATCAGCTGACTTTTGAGTGGCAGCCAAGCAAAAAAATTTTAGGGATATCTATGACGGTGGAAAGCATGTTATTGCCTAATAAAACGTTTGATTATCACTCCTCTGTACTGCTAAGGAATGTACCATGAAGGCAAAAAATGCGCAGCAAGGCAACATTGCCTTAATCATGGTGATGGTTTTAATGAGTGTTGGGCTCATACTCTTAAAGGCATTACATTACTACCAAGCTCGAGCTAGCCATGAATTAATCCGCGAAGAAAAATATTACCAATCATTTAATTTAGCAGAATCAGCATTGTCATGGGGGCTCGCTCAACATTGGAAATTGAAAGCTGAAAAGGTGAGTCCTTGGGTGTGTCAGAGAGAAACAAATCATGGGTGGGTTAGCTGTCTTAAGCATTATAAAAATAATCAATTCATTTTATCGGGTAAGGGGGAATTTTCGAAGAATCAATCGCTAACGATATATCGATGGGTTGTACCAATATGGAATGAAGGGCGTATACAAGCCCGTGAAAATGGCTGGATAGATTACTGCCCTGTGGCAATTAAAGGATTTTGCCAATGAAGAATTCACAGCAAGGATTTGCACTGGTAGAGTCGATGATTGCGGTGGTTGTTTTTGCTATCTTGCTGATAGCTCTGCTAAACTACAGCCAATATATCGCTTTGAATTTTAATCAAATATATCAAGGTTCACAGGCAATTCGATCTCTACATGGAACATTAGAAGGAAAACACTCTTTTAATGATAAGGTTCCATGGAAAATGGAGTCACAGTTTCAAGAAGAACAGTATCAAGAAGGCAATCCTCAAAGAGAGCAGATGAAAATCGTGCATTCTGTAAGCCTTGGGGGCTGTGGTGAATCTAAGGTGTCCTTGTTCGTGGGCAAGAAACTGTATTCGATAAGTCGCTGGCAGTGCGCAAAAGGAGAGAGTCATGTTTCAGGTTTATCATTCTAATCAATTAGATCTGCTCAAAGAGCTAATTGCACACTTAATGGAGAATGACCCTCTCACTCATCCTTTTGAGCAAGAAATTGTATTAGTACAAAGCCCAGGTATGTCCCAATGGCTACAGATAGAGCTTGCTAAGCGTTTTGGAATAGCCGCCAATATTAACTATCCATTACCCGCTACGTTTATCTGGGATATGTTCCGTCGAGTGCTTCCCGATATCCCCAAAGAGAGCGCCTATACTAAACAAGCGATGACCTGGAAGTTAATGACGATTTTGCCAAATGTTATTAATGAAACTGAATTTCAGCCTCTACGTCACTATCTACAAGACGATTCAGACAAGCGTAAATTACATCAACTATCAGGGCGTATTGCCGATTTATTTGACCAATATTTGGTCTATAGACCTGAATGGATTGCGCTGTGGCAACGTAATGAATTGATTGACGGGCTCAGTGAAAATCAATTGTGGCAAAAAAGATTATGGTTATGTTTGGTGGAATATACAGAGCAGCTTGGTCAATCGCCTTGGCATCGAGCAAACTTGTATCAGAGTTTTATTGATAAGCTAAAAGCATCACCAGAGTTAGCTAAAAATTTACCGTCACGCTTATTTATTTGCGGTATTTCATCCTTACCACCTGTGTATTTGCAAGCACTCAACGCGATTGCTGAACACTCAGATATCCACTTAATGTTTACCAACCCGTGCCGTTATTACTGGGGAGATATTCAAAGCAGTGCCTTTTTAGCGCGATTACAACAACGGAAATTGCGCCACTATTTGGATAAGCACGAAATTTCCCGCTTTAAAATTGATGAGCATGCAGCCAATTTATTCAACGCGGAAGGTGAGCAGAATTTAGCAAACCCACTGTTAGCATCGTGGGGCAAGCTTGGGCGCGATAATTTATATTTTATTTCCCAAATAGAGGCAGCCAATGAAGTGTCAGCCTTTGTTGATAATGGGCGAAATAACCTTCTCGAAAATTTGCAGCAAGATATTCTCGACCTTGAAAATCACGCTCAGCTAGGCGTGACTTTAGATGAGTATGAAAGTAGCTCGCAGAAGCGCTCACTTCCTCAGTGTGATCAATCCGTGACATTTCATTCATGCCATAGTGCTCAGCGTGAAGTTGAAGTTTTACAGGATCGTTTATTGGCCCTATTTGAAGAAGATCCTACATTAACGCCCCGCGATGTGATTGTCATGGTTGCTGACATCGACAGTTATGCGCCATATATTCAGGCTGTGTTCGGTAACACCAGCTCATCACTCTATATTCCATTCTCCATTTCGGACAGAAAAGCGCTACAAGCACACCCAATCCTACAAGCATTTATTATGTTATTGGATTTACCTCAAAGCCGATTTTCAACGGAGCAAGTACTGACGTTATTAGAGGTTTCAGCGTTTGCTGCTCGTTTCGATATTGATGAGAGTGAACTGAGTTTATTAAGGCGTTGGGTCAATGAATCCGGAATTCGCTGGGGGCTTGATGATGATAACGTCAGAGCACTATCGCTACCGGTTATTGGGCAAAATACATGGCAATTTGGTTTAAGCCGAATGTTGCTTGGCTATGCGATGGATAGCCGTAATGGCCCATGGAATGGTGTGCTGCCATACGATGAATGTAGTGGTCTCGCAGCTCAGCTGGCCGGGAAATTAGCATTACTCGTCGATACACTTAGAGAATGGCGAACACGCTTAGAGCAAGAACGCACGCTCGATGAATGGAAAGATATCTGCCAGCAGTTAATCGATAGCTGCTTTAAAGTCGATAGTGAAACTGAAGTTGTCTTAGCATTACTCACGACACAGTGGCATAAAATTATTGAAAATGCGTTGACCGCCAACTACCAAGAAACTATCCCATTACGCTTAATTCGCGACGAGTTATCGGTTTGTTTTGATGATGAAAAAATTAGCCAGCGTTTCCTCGCTGGTGCAGTGAATTTTTGTACGTTAATGCCAATGCGTTCTGTACCATTTAAAGTGGTTTGTTTACTGGGTATGAACGATGGTGCATACCCACGTAATATGCCACCACTCGGTTTCGATTTAATGGCAGAAAAAGTCCAGCGAGGCGATAGAAAGCGTCGTGATGATGACAGATACCTATTCTTAGAAGCATTAAATTCAGCGACAAAACGGCTTTATATTAGCTATATCGGACGTTCTATTCGAGATAACCAAGAGTGCAATCCATCGGTATTAGTCACTGAATTATTGGAGTATATCTGTCAGAGTTTCTGCTTAGATGGCGATCAATCGTTGAATATCGATGAAAGTGCACAGCGGCTAAAACAGCATTTGATTATTGAACATAATCGAGTGCCATTTGCGAAAGAGAATTTTGCCTCTGGCTCTCTTTATCAAAGCTTCGCGCAAGAATGGTTGCCCGCTGCAAAAAGTGCAGAGCAAGCGGCTAAGTCGTTTACGTCAATATTAAAACAACGTGAACCTATTACAGAGTTATCGTTAGAACAAATTTTACGTTTTTACCGTCACCCTATCCGTGGGTTTTTCCAGCAGCGTTTGAAGGTTCATTTCTCGATTGAAGAGACTGAACTTCCAGAAGAAGAGCCTTTCGTATTAGGTGGATTGCAACGCTATAAAATTAATGACCAAGTGTTAGATTTGTTAGTCAAAGATGAAGATCCAAATCCTCTTTATCATGCACTAAGAGCCTCGGGGCAATTACCTGCAAAACAATTTGGTCAGCTATTTTGGGAGAAACAATTAAATGATATTGCTCCATTAGCTGAAAAAGTGAAAGAGTACGGCGATCGACGTGTCGATTATCCGATTGAGTGTGAAATACATGAGATAAAAATTACAGGCTTATTGCGAAATGTTCACGAGTCAGGAATATTGCGTTATCGACCTGCTTATCTTACTGCTAATGATGGCGTGCAATTATGGATAGAACATTTGTTTTTTAATGCTTTTATTCGTGCAGGTGAAAGCATCGCATTAGGGCGAGAAAACAGTGTTTGGCATTTTTCTGCCATATCCTCAGAGCGTGCAAAAGTACACTTGAATACGCTTATTGAAGGGTATTGTGAAGGAATGAATACGCCGCTAATACTGTTAAATCAGAGTGGTTGGAATTGGATTTCGGCGTGTTTTGATAAAAAAACAAAGGAATATGACTTTACGTCAGAAGATGTGCAGCAAAAGGCGTTATCGGCGCTACTGCAAAGCCTACAAGGAAGCCAAATGAAAGTGGGTGAAATGGAAGATGATTATGTATTGAGAGCTTGCAGAAGCATAAATAGTTCGTTGATTGAATCGCTGCTGAGTAATACTCGGCGCTTCTTACTGCCGATGGCAGAGTACTTAAAATAAGGGAGAGCATCTAAGAATGTTACGATTATCGAAACATATCGCTCATTTATTCTTGTTATCACTACTATTTATAGGTAGTGCTATTGCAGCGCAGCCGCTTTGGCAAGTTATGCCAGAAACTATTAATAAAAGCGTCAGTGATCCGCGAGAATATAAAGCAATCAAACTCAACAACGATATGACGGTTTTACTGGTTTCAGACCCTAAAGCGACTAAATCGTTAGCGGCAGTTTCATTACCCGTCGGGAGTATTGAAAACCCGAACAGTCAGTTAGGGCTCGCTCACTACTTAGAACACATGGTGTTAATGGGCTCTAAAAAATACCCTGAGCCAAGTAGCTTCTCTGAGTTTTTACAAAAACACGGCGGAAGCCATAATGCTAGCACTGCACCACATCGTACCGCCTACTATTTTGAAGTTGAAAATGGAGCTCTTGAGGCTGCTACGGATAGACTAGCGGATGCACTCGCTGAGCCGTTACTTGACCCCGTGAATGCAGATAAAGAACGTAATGCTGTCAATGCTGAACTCACCATGGCTCGTGCGCGTGATGGTATGCGTATTTGGCAAATTCGTTCCGAAACGCTAAATCCTGCCCATCCAAACTCTCGCTTTGCAGGTGGAAATCTGGAAACGTTGAAGGACAAGCCCAATAGCAAGCTCCAAGATGAGTTAGTGAGTTTCTACAAACGTTATTACTCAGCAAACTTGATGAATGGCGTGTTGTATGGCGACCAATCTATTGAACAATTAGCGAAAATTGCCAATGAAACCTTTGGCCGTATTCCTAATTTTAATGCTTCAGTACCAGAGGTTACGATCCCCGCAGTGACGGATAAAGAAAAGGGGATTGTGATCCACTATGTTCCCTCTCAGCCACAAAAAGCATTGCAAATCGAATTTAGTATCAAAAACAATATGGCCGATTTTCGTAGCAAGAGTGATGAATACATCGGCTACTTAATTGGAAATCGTAGTCCGGGAACGTTATCTGATTGGCTTATTTCCCAAGGATTAGCAGAAGGTATCAGCGCATCTGCCTCGCCAAATGCAGATCGTAATTATGGTTCATTCTCTATCTATGTCACATTAACGGATAAAGGGTTAGCGGAACGAGATCAAGTTATCGCGGCTATTTTTGCTTATATTGATTTGATTAAAAACCAAGGGGTTAACCAAGATTATTTTGATGAAATAGCGAAAGTGCTTAATTTATCATTTCGTTATGGCTCCATTGTCAGAGACATGAACTATATCGAATGGCTTTCTGACCAAATGATCACTATGCCTGTTAATCACGTTCTAGATTCTGATTATGTTGCAGACAAATATAATCCTACGGCGATAAAACAGAGACTTTCTGAACTGACAGCACAAAATGCACGTATTTGGTTTATTAGCCCGAATGAACCGAGTAATAAAAAAGCTTACTTTGTCGATGCGCCTTACCAAGTCGATAAAATCAGTGAAAAACAGTTCACTGAATGGGCTGATTTAGAGTCAAAAATGACCTTTAAATTACCAAAATTAAACCCTTATATTCCCGATAACTTATCCCTGATTAAAACGGATAAAGCGTATAAACATCCTGAAATGGTTTATCAGGAAGGGAATATACGTGTGCTGTATATGCCAAGTCAGTATTTTGCTGATGAGCCGAAGGCAAGTATTACGTTAGACCTGCGTTATAACGATCAAGACAAAACAGCAAAATCTCAAGTGGTAGGTTCTTTACTGCAATATATTTCATCGTTAAAAATGGATGAATTACAGTATCAAGCTTCTGTAGCTGGGATGTCAGTCTCTGTCTCTCAAGGGATTGGATTACAGTTAAATGCGAGCGGCTATACTCAGCATTTATCGGAGCTGTTTTTATCCATGACCAAGGTGTATTTAAGTTTTGAGCCAACAGAAAGAGAGTTGATTCAGGCAAAATCTTGGTACAAAGAACAAATCGAAGTGGCAAACAATGCGAAAGCATACGAGCTAGCCATGCAGCCATTGCAGCGCCTTAACAGTGTTCCGTATTTTGAACAGGAGCAACGGTTAGCCGCTTTAGACACGATCACTTTGAAAGATATTACGGACTACCGTAGTTCCGTCGTTGAAGGTGCCGCCTTACAAGCATTAGTTGTGGGTAACATTACTCAGCAGCAAAGTATTCAAACTATCCAAGATGTCAGTAAGCTGTTAAAGAGCAAAGGTAAAAATTGGTGGAGTGGTGACATCGTTGTGGTGAATAAAACCTATCTAGCCGATTTCCATAAGCAAGGTAATAGCAGCGATAACGCATTGGCCGAGTTATTTATTCCTGATGGTTATGACCGTATCGATGGTGCGGTTCTGTCTGGTATTTTATCTAAAATTGTTCAGCCGTGGTTTTACGACCAATTACGAACCAATGAGCAACTAGGTTATGCCGTATTTGCTTTCAAGGTGGGGCTTGGTGATCAGTGGGGTATTGGCTTCTTGCTGCAAAGTAATGCCAAAACACCAGATTATCTCAATACTCGCTATCAAGATTTCTATAAAGTCACTTTGGATAAGCTGAAAAAATTACCTTCTGCTGAATTTGAACAATATAAACAATCGATTATTACGGAAATGAAACAGCCGCCACAAACATTCTATGAAGAGGTTGGGCGCTATGGTTCCGATTTTTCTCGTAATATTTTCAGTTTTGACTCTCGAGATAAAGTCTTATCGAGATTAGAGACAGCCACTCAAGCTGAAGTGATTGCATATTATGAAAATGCGGTTTTAAAACACCAAGGTTTGGCGATGGCATCTCAAGTGATTGGTCAGGGTGCTGATGAGAAATCAGGGTATGCAAAACTGAAAAACTGGGTATTGTACCCACAAGCTTCAGATCTTCAGAAAATGTTGCCTATCAAGGAAAATGCTGAGTGAATAAGGTGCAGATGAGTTCCCAATTGTTAGATGCCTATAAACTCCCGTTACGTGGACAGCGGTTAATTGAGGCATCGGCTGGTACAGGTAAAACCTATACGATAGGGATCCTCTATCTGCGCCTATTATTAGGTTTAGGGAATGAAAATGCATTCCCTCGACCTTTAAGTGTTGAAGAGATTCTGGTTGTGACCTTTACTGAGGCGGCGACCAATGAATTACGCGGGCGTATTCGTGAGCGCATCCATAAGATGCGTTTGGCGTGTTTACGTAATGGATTGGGATTCGAATCGGAACCAGAATATCTCACACTATTAACGGAGTTACCAAGTGAAGAGCAACGCGCTTTTGCGGCGAATTGGCTATTAGCCGCTGAGCGCCAAATGGATGAAGCCGCTATTTACACCATTCATGGTTTTTGCCAACGAATGTTAGCGCACAATGCGTTTGAATCAGGCATTTTGTTTGAACAAACCATGATCCAAGATGAGTTTCCTATCCAGAAACAAGCTTGTGCGGACTTTTGGCGTCGTCATTTTTATCCTCTGGATTATTCGATGACCAAAGTGGTTCATGCCGAGTGGAATGGACCTGAAGCACTCTTGAACGAAATTAAGCCGTTCTTGCAAGGGGATATTCCCTTTATTATCAATCAGCCGGAATTACCTGAAACTCTTGAAGAACGTCATCAACGTTTGATTGGTTTAATTCAGAATTTAAAAGATTTATGGACAAAAAATTCTGCTGATTTTGAAAAGCTAATTTCTGATTCTGATGTAGACAAACGCAGCTACAGCACACGTTATTTACCTACATGGTTAGAAAAAATAACCGAATGGGCAGAGCAAAGCACTGATGATTATCAACTGCCAAAAGATATCTTAGAGCGTTTTTCGCAATCTCGATTAGATGAAAAATCTAAAAGCGGCTCAGGGCCTTCTCATACAGTCTTTAGATTAGTTGATGAGTTACTTGCCCAAGCGCTGACGATTAAAGATTTGATTATTCCTCAAGCGATTAGTGAAGTACGCCAGACTATTGTTCATGAGAAGCAAACACGCGGTGAGTTAGGTTTTGATGATCTACTGACTCGCTTAGATAAAGCGTTGCATCAAGATGGTGGGGCATTACTTGCCGAAGCAATTGCTAGGCGTTTCCCAGTTGCGATGATTGATGAGTTTCAAGATACTGACCCACAGCAATATCGTATTTTTCAGTGTATTTATCGGGAAACTGATGATACTGCATTGCTGTTTATCGGAGACCCGAAACAAGCCATTTATGCATTCCGTGGTGCGGATATCTTCACGTATATTGCGGCGAAAAAGCAAGTTAGTGCTCACTATACGTTGGAAACAAACTATCGCTCATCCCAGAGTATGGTTGAAGCTGTAAACCAGGTTTTCCATCACGCTGAAAATCCATTTATTTTTGAACAAATTCCATTTCAAAGCGTTAATTTTGCGGCTCATAATAGCCACAAAAAACTGATCCATGATGGGAAAGAAGTGAAAGCGCTTACTTTCTGGCAGCAGCACGCTGAAGGGGTCTCTGTTTCGGAATATGAACAAGCCCTGGCACAGCAATGTGCGGCGCAAATAGGGCAATATCTTGCTGGTGGTCTGCAAGGTTCAACCTACTTTGAAAATAAGCAGCAGCAAACGCCTGTAGAGGCCTCAGATATCACCGTATTAGTTCGGAGCCGCCGTGAGGCGATATTGGTCCGTGATGCGCTAAATCAACTTAATATCCCATCGGTGTTTCAATCAAATCGAGAAAGCGTGTTTGCGACCCAAGAAGCCAAAGAAATTCTCTGGCTATTATTGGCCGTATTAACACCAGAAAAAGAACGGGTATTGCGCAGTGCCTTAGCGACGGGATTATTGGGCTTAACGGCAGAAGATATTGATAGCCTAAATTACGATGAAAAAGCCTGGGAAAATGTCGTTGATGAGTTTGCTCACTATGCTGTAATTTGGCGTAAACGCGGTGTTCTACCCATGTTACGTGGGATTATGTCTCAAAGGCATATTGCTGAAACCTTGCTATCGGGTTCTGAAGGTGAACGTCGTTTGATGGATCTCATGCATATTGGGGAATTACTGCAAGAGATGTCTCTCCAGCTTGAAGGTGAGCACACACTAACCCGTTGGTTAGCGCAGCAGATTGCCCACCCTGACCATCAATCAGATGCACAACAAATGCGTCTTGAAAGTGATAGGCATTTAGTACAAATCAGCACCATTCATAAATCCAAGGGGTTGGAATATAAAATTGTTTGGTTACCGTTTGCCAGTAACTTCCTACCTCAATCAAAAGGTCTGTTTCACGACCGTGATGATTACATAGCGAAACTCGATCTTGATGATACCGAAGAGTATGTCGAATTAGCGGATGAAGAGCGTTTAGCTGAGGATTTACGCTTATTGTATGTGGCACTCACTCGCGCTATTTATCACTGTAGTGTCGGAGTCGCTCCGCTTATCAAAGGTAACCGTAAAAAATCAGGTAATACGGATTTGCACCTATCCGCGCTGGGATATTTGCTGCAAAAAGGGCAAGAAGGTGACAGTGTATTACTCAGCAGCATGCTCGATGCACTCAGTAATGATGTGATTGATGTGCAACCGATAAACTCCCCTGAAATGGTAAGGCTGAATTTAACTAAAGAGACCAGCGATGAGTTATCAGCGAGGGTGGTTTCTCGACACTTTGATGATAGCTGGCGTGTAACAAGCTATTCGGGTTTGAGTTATAGCGCATCCCATGGAGAAGAAGATCAAACCTTATCGGCCGAGCAATTTGCTAACTCATTAGCCCCTAAGATGGATATTGAAGTCAGTCATGATGTCGAGACACAAGAAATACAAGAAAATCAGCTGACCCCTCACCAATTCCCTAAAGGCGCTGCACCCGGTACATTTTTACATAGCTTAATGGAAGAAATTGATTTTTCAGGTGGCATTTCTTCCGAATGGCTAGAAGAAAAACTGCAAGTAGCAGGCTTTGATACTCAATGGGTTCCTATGTTACAAGGCTGGTTGAATGCCATTTTGAATGTACCGTTAGCCGATGATGGGCTCTGTTTGTCGGCTATTCCAGCTCAAGATAGATTGGATGAAATGCAGTTCTATTTACCGATTGATAGCTTGCTCAATGCAAAAGATGTTGATCGCGTTACTCACAAGTATGATCCTCTATCAAAACATTGTCCTCCGCTTAATTTTGAGCAGGTACAAGGTATTTTAAAAGGCTTTATAGACTTAACCTTCTGTTGGAAAGGGCGGTTTTATTTATTGGATTATAAGTCCAACTATTTAGGCGAAGATGCCTCTTATTACACTCAAGAGGCGATAGCTGAAGCAATGATTGACCATCGATATGATCTGCAATATCAGCTCTATTCGCTGGCATTACACCGTTTTTTACAACAGAGGATGCCAAATTACGATTATGAAACTCATTTTGGTGGCGTTTATTATCTCTTTTTACGGGGTACGGAACGTATAGATTCTCAAAATGGTGTCTTTTTCTATCGACCAACAATTGAATTTATCAGTGAGTTTGATGCGCTATTTCATGATGCTCAATCTAAGGAGCCACAATGATGAAAGCGTTTTTTAATCAAGCTATTGAAGCGCGTATATTCACACCTCTTGATGTGCAATTCGCTTATAACGTTGCAAATGAAGATAACCCGATTTTATTGTTAGTGGCTGCGCTGCTTAGCGCAGAAACCATGTCTGGGCATGTCTGTTTAGCACTGGATGATATTCGTCCTGACGTGTTATTTATGGGAAGACACCCTGAATTTACAGCGCAATTGTGGCACATGATTGGGGAGCCAAATCAAGCCTCTATCAGAGCGGCGTTATTATCGAGCGAATCTGTGTGTGAAGTCGGAGGAGAGTCTGTTGCCCCATTGCTGCTATCAGGTGATTTTCTTTATTTCCAGCGTATGTGGCAATACGAGCAGTGCGTAGCTCACTTCTTTTCAGAGACTGAATTATCTGATGTTGATAATGCTAAAATTCAGCTGATTTTAACGACGTTATTCCCTGAGTCAACGCAGATAGATTGGCAGAAAATTGCCGCCGCTGTTGCGTTAACGAGTCGAGTTTCAGTCATTTCCGGGGGACCAGGAACAGGTAAAACAACAACGGTAGCGAAAATTTTAGCAGCGCTGATTAAGTTAGGTCATCAGCAGCAACATCGCTTACGTATTGAATTAGCTGCCCCAACAGGTAAAGCCGCTGCGCGTTTAACGGAGTCATTAGGGTATGCGATGAAACAGCTACCATTAAATGACGATGAGCGTGAATTACTTCCCACTCAAGCCAAAACGTTACATCGACTATTGGGTGCTCAACCTGAAAGCCAGCAGTTTCGTTATCATCGTGATAATCCGCTTGCGCTCGATATCTTGATTGTCGATGAAGCTTCAATGGTAGATTTGCCCATGATGGGTAAGCTCATTGAAGCACTGCCTGACTCTGCCAAACTGATATTTTTAGGCGATAAAGATCAGCTCGCTTCTGTTGAAGCGGGGGCTGTTTTAGGGGATATCTGCCGTTTTGCGAATAAAGGCTATAGCCCTGAACGAGCCGCTCAGTTGGAGCGATTGGCTGGATGCTCATTAAGTGAATTCACCTCAAATAAAGGGCCTGCTATCCGTGATAGCTTATGTCTATTAAGACACAGCTACCGTTTCTCTGCCGATTCAGGAATTGGTCAGCTAGCTTTTGCCGTCAATACCGGAAATGTGAAGCGGGTGGATGATATTCTTGCGCAGAATTTCACGGATATTCATAACTATATCCCTAGTGCCATGCCAGATAACGAAAAAGACGCCGAAGCCGAAATGAGCGAAAGTTACGCCAATATGTTATTAGATGCGGTCGGGTTTTATCAGCACTATTTATTAGCCGTTAAAGCGAGGGAAAAACCTGCCGATGTCCTACATAAATTTAATCAATACCGTCTACTTACCGCATTGAGGGAAGGGGCTTACGGGGTTTCAGGTCTAAATGACAAACTTGAAAAATTACTTCATCGCCAAGGGTTAATTACAAAACCATATAATTTGAAGCATAAGCACTATGTTGGAAGACCGATTATGATCAGCCGCAATGATAGTGCACTAGGTCTCTTTAATGGCGATATTGGTATTATCTTGTTAGATGAAGAGCGGCAGATGAGAGCCTACTTCCAGTTTCCTGATGGCACCATTCGCGGGATCCAACCAAATCGACTGCCAGCACATGAAACGGCTTACGTGATGACTGTTCATAAATCTCAAGGTTCGGAGTTTGCTCATACCGCCTTGGTTTTACCTTATGTATATTCGCCGGTGATTACCCGAGAGCTCGTCTATACCGCGATGACACGAGCTAAGAACGAACTTTCATTGTATGGCAGTAAAAAGGTGTTACGTCGTGCGATAGAAACCCCCACTAAACGCCGTAGTGGCTTAGCGCTACAGTTTGAGCAGTTAAATTAATTCCCAGACATTTAAGGTACCAATATGGAAAATCAGCAACAAATGACCGCCGTGACAGTAACATTGAATGCCAAAATTGATCCTGCTCGCCGTGCAGATTTGGAAGATGCATTTGATCAAGCTATGGAAAAATTAGGCAAAGAAGGGCAAATCCAAGTCAGTGGTGGTGGTACCCAATTAGGTGAAAATGGCGAAGTTGCTGAGTGCGATATTGAATTGGCACTAAGTGATGCAAGTGATGAGAATATCAGCCTGATTATTCAAATGTTTTCGGCGATGTTAGCCCCTAAAGGCTCTCGCTTAACTATTCATGGTGAAGACGTTCAAATCGACTTTGGAGCGGATGAAGGGCTGGCGATTTATTTCAATGGCACAGATTTAGCGGATGAAGTCTATGAAAATAATGATATTAACGATCTTTTTGATCAGCTTGATGAAGCGGTCGAAGATATCGGCGGGATCCACGGTGTTTGGGATGGTCCAACAGAAACTGCATTCTATTTTTACGGTACCTCTTTTGCTGAAATGGAAGCGATTTTACGTCCATTGTTAGAGCAAAATCCATTGTGCGAAAAATGCCGAGTGGTGCAAATCGCTTAACTTAATATTAGGTCGCATTAAAGAAAAACCCAGAGTATTACTTGAATATCTGGGTTTATAAACGCGAGTTAGAGAGTATGGCGAACTACTTTGTTTGCCAACTTTCTGAAGTACTTCAAGCGGCTTGGCTTTTAATATCCAGCATTAAGATTTTTGATTTACGCTGATAGTTATAAAGAGCCTGCTTTTTGACTGGAAGCATCTCAATTTCTGCCGGAATAAAACCACGTTCTTGGAACCAATGAATACTCCTTGTGGTTAAGACAAACAGCTTGTCCAGCTCTAGTTGCTTAGCTTGTGTCATAACCCGCTGTAGCAGTTCTTCACCCCGAGAGGAGCTACGATAATCAGGGTGTACTGCCACGCAAGCCATCTCCCCGAGTTTTTCTTCGGGATATGGGTAAAGTGCTGCGCAGGCGATAACCAAATTATCGCGTTCAATGATTGTGAACTTATCGATTTCCATTTCGAGTTGTTCCCGTGAGCGTCTAACCAGAATACCTTGCTGCTCAAGGGGTCTGATTAGCTCTAAAATCCCACCAATATCATTGATATTTGCACGGCGAGTTTTTTCTGAGCTTTCCATGACTATCTGCGTACCGATACCATCACGGGAGAAGAGTTCCTGGATCAGCGAGCCATTTTCTTGATAGCTAAGTAGGTGGCTACGGCGTACACCTCGGCGACAAGCGGAAGCTGCACCTCGCAAGAAGCGAACTGTTCCAGAGTAATAATCTCCTTCAGACTCCAATTCTTGGATCCGTGTTTCCGCCTCATTTGGGAATAGCTCAGACAGAATATTACCGTCCTTATCAGCCACCCCTTGAGATGAGCAGAAACCAATCAGTTTTTCGGCTTTGATTTTAACAGCAAGCTGAGTTGCAATCTCTTCCGAGGTGAGGTTAAAGCTTTCACCTGTTACGGAAACCGCCACGGGACCAATTAACACGATAGATCCATTATCGAGTTGAGCATTGATGGCATCTTCGTTGATGCGACGAATACGACCGCTATGGCAATAATCAATTCCATCATCAACACCTAAAGGCTGTGCGATCACAAAATTACCGCTAACGACGTTAATGTGCGCCCCTTGTAATGGTGTATTACCTAAACTCATCGATAAACGAGCCGTAATATCAAGCTGCAATGCTCCAGAAGCTTGCTTAACATATTCAAGGGTATTCGCATCAGTGACACGGGTATGTTTATGATAAATGGCGTCATAATTATGCTCAGCAAGGATTTCTTCGATTTGAGGTCGAGCGCCATAAACAACGACAATACGAATGCCAAGGCTATGAAGTAGCCCTATATCATTGACAATGCTAGGAAAATTTTCATGCGCAATTGCTTCACCGCCAAGCATGATGATAAATGTCTTGCCACGGTGGGCATTTATATAAGGTACCGAATGGCGAAATTCATCAACCAACTCGGTGCTGCGCTCTTTCATAATCACCTTCTTAACTGAATTTTTATTCGCAATAACTGTATTTTTATTCTTTTTGGTGGGAAATATCAAGTAAAAGTTAGGACAATAAAAGTAACAAATTTATTTTTAAGGTTTACATATCTCTAAATATAAATGGATATAATCACAACAATGCAATCTGCATATCAGATTATTGCCAATAAATGTTATTCGGCAATTGAGCATCATTAACTATTTAAATTACGCAAGTATGGCGTTTATATTGCATTGAATAGATGCGTGCTGGGATATAAATAGAATAGATTGGTAATGACAAAGGATGAAGAACTAGATAGAGTGCGAATTAGTCGCTAATATATTATCTCTTGTCTTAGATATTATTAAACTTTTCAGGATATAGATTCGGAATTATTGATGAGTCATCAAGATCACAGCCCATCAAAACGTCGCCTATTGCAAGGTGCGGCGGCAGTTATGCTATTAAGTGTCAGCCCATTCGGTTTTGCTGCCAGTAGTAGCGTTGTTGCTGTTCGTATTTGGCCAGCCTCGAGTTATACCCGTATTACTCTAGAATCCAGCATTCCTTTAAAGTATCGCCAGTTTGTTTTAAACAATCCTGAGCGTATTGTTGTTGATTTAGAGGGCGTTCAATTAAATAACGTTCTTAAGAATATGGGAAGCCAAATTCAGTCTCGAGACCCTTACTTAAAATTAGTGAGAGTCGGGCAGTTTGATCCTAAAACGGTACGTTTGGTTTTTGAAGTTAAAAACAAAGTGTCTCCTCGATTCTTTACCCTACCGCCAGTCGCTGAATTTAAACACCGTTTAGTTATGGATTTCTATCCGGGTAAAGGCGTTGAAACCAACGATGACCCATTATTGGCGCTCCTTGAAGATTACAACAAAGGTGATTTAGAAGAGAGCATGCCAGTACAGGCGAAAAAACCAGGGAAAGCGGGTACCGATAGGCCGATTGTTATTATGATTGACCCAGGGCATGGTGGGGAAGACCCCGGTGCGATTGGTAAGTATAAGACCCGTGAAAAAGATGTGGTTTTACAAATCGCCCGTCGCTTGAAAACGCTGATTGATAAAGATCCGAAAATGCGGGCATATATGACGCGTAATGAGGATGTCTTTATTCCATTAAAAGTCCGCGTGGCGAAAGCGAGAAAAATGCAGGCTGATTTGTTTGTTTCTATTCATGCGGATGCCTTTACCAACCGTTCAGCGAATGGTTCATCGGTCTTTGCACTCTCCACGAAAGGGGCAACCAGTAACACGGCGCGTTACCTTGCTCAAACTCAGAACGAAGCTGACTTAATTGGTGGGGTGAGTAAAAGCGGCGATGCGTATCTCGACCATACCATGTTAGATTTGGTGCAAACGGCAACGATCAATGACAGCTTAAAGTTTGGGGATGAAGTTTTAAAACGTATGGGGCGCGTTAACCGGCTACACAAAAACAAAGTGGACCAAGCTGGCTTCGCGGTATTAAAAGCCCCCGAAATTCCATCTATTTTAGTGGAAACAGCCTTTATCAGTAACTTAGAAGAAGAGCGTAAACTCAAAACAGCTAAGTTCCAACAGCAAATGGCTGAGTCGATTTTTGAAGGGATCAAAGCTTATTTCCGTAATGGGGGCGAGTTAGCTATCCGTAATTAATCGTGATATTTTTGGTATCGAAGAAGGTGGCAAACAGTAATGTGAGTCGCCTTTTTTATTGGCTGAAAACAAGAAATTAAGTGATTAAAAATCTGTTTGGGTTTTGATATAACTAAGAAAGACAAAGAAAAGAATAAATAAGAATTGGTTGCGGGGGCTGGATTTGAACCAACGACCTTCGGGTTATGAGCCCGACGAGCTACCAAGCTGCTCCACCCCGCGACTGAAGAGGTTAAATACTGT